>CAMZLN010000252.1 GCA_947311465.1 uncultured Saprospiraceae bacterium | reverse complement strand
TTCACCCAATTCCCTTTTAAGCAAGTATCAAGTAGGTGAACACATAAAGATGTCCAACAAACTTAAAGTTGCACCGAAAATCAGGGCAAAAGTAATATTTATTTTTAAATTGATATCATTTTAAAATAATTATTAAAATTTATCATGAAATAACAACTTGGTTAAATTTTTGAAGTATCTTGAGCATCAAAGTCTGTAAAAAATAAATACATTTATCTACATCCCCTAAAATTAATACAATGGCAAAACATCTTTTCAATATTTTTATAGCAGTTCTTTTCACTACCCTTTATACATCTTGCGATGAATGTTCAAGACTTGATTGTGTAAACAGTATTGGTTGTGAGGATGGGACATGTATATGCGAAGAAGGTTATGAAGGAATAACTTGTAAAAACAAGGCTAACCATAAATTTTTAGGAGCCTACAATGGCTCTGAAAATTGTAATAATAATTCAAAAGAATTGGAAATATCTCATTTAACATCTGGACAAAAACCCAATGAAGTCACCATTATTTTTAGTTCCAATTCGGTAAAAGCCATAGTAAAGGAAACAACAATAGATATTGTAGACCAAGATGCAGTTTTAAATGGAGATTCTGTACATATTTTTCCTACAAACGGGAAACTAAGTGGAAAGCAATTGGTATTTAGTATTCATTCCAAGGATAATAGCAATGTAGAAAAGACTTGTGTATATAATTTTACAAAAAAGAAGTAGGTAATGGTCTGATGAAATTCATTTCGTCAAATTTTCCATATATTATTTTCAACAATCAATGACAAACTGCGCTGCGCTGTTTGGGCGAAACGAAATGAATTTCATTTGACTTTCAAAGAGTATTCGGAAACGTGAGTCCGATGAAATTCATTTCGTCAATATATTCCGTAAACTCCTTTCAACAACCAATCGCAAACTACGCTGCGCTGTTTGGTTGAAATGAAATAAATTTCATTTTGCCTGCTATGTAAGTCTGATGAAATTATTTCGTCAAAATATCTACCGAATCATAACACCTTCCTTACCCAGCAATTCGATTTTCGAGAAATTAGATTTATCTATACTTCCTACTACAAAAATAAACTTTTTATCATACATGTAGTTATCACAGTAAAAACTCACCCAGTATTCATTGGTCAATTTAAACAATTCAGATTGGATAGGTTCGATTTGTATATATGATTTGGCAGGCAATTCTTCAAAATAGTGTCTCAAAACCGTAGTTTTTACTATTTCTCCATCAATATCGCCGTATCCACTAGAATTAACCAATAAGCAAGTAAGATCACTATCCTTATAATTAATCACATAAGTATCCCACAGCCCATCTTCATCTCTAGGAATAATTGCGATACCAATATCACTTACTTTTCTTTTTGGAATATCATTTTTCAAATCTCTAATTTTTAAATTTAAACTGAAAGACCTCAGCAAAATGATGCTTTAACTTCTTCTTTACATCTTCCATATCAATTTCCTTTCCAATTTCCGCTTTCATTGAAGTTACGGCTTTATTGTCATCTGCAATACCACATGGAATAATGTCATTAAAATATTTTAAATTTGTATTTACATTCAAAGCAAATCCGTGCATAGTTACCCAACGAGATAAATGAACGCCAATTGCACAAATTTTTCTTTGTGGCAAATAATCACTTCCAGCCAGCCAAACACCTGTGAATCCGTCTATTCTTTCCCCCTTAATATCATACTCTTTCAATGTCCTAATAATAATTTCTTCTAAAAATCGTACATATTTATGAACATCATGAAAAAAATAATCCAAATCAAAAATAGGATAGCCCACGACTTGACCAGGGCCATGAAAAGTAATATCTCCTCCCCTATTAATCTTATAAAACTCGACACCTGCCTTTTCTAATTCATCTTGTTTTAAAAGTAAATGATTGACACTACCACTTCGTCCCAATGTATAAACAGGATTATGTTCACAAAAGATTAATTGATTTGAAGTAGCTTGATGTTGAGAATCCATCACTTTATTGTTTGCCAATTTAGTTTGAACTGTAACATCATGTAGCTCCTGCTGAAAATCCCAAGCATCCTTATATGAAATTCGACCTTTATCAATAAATTTGACGATTTTTGACATAATGTATTTATATTTTTACTCAAATTTATAATAACTAATCTCCATATCAAAGTAAGAACATAATTATAGATAGGAAAGTTTGAAAATAAAAAAATATTAACCTACCTTTGCCCACGTTGAATAAGGACATTATGCTATTTGTGTATATGTTTAGATGCGACCAAATTAAATAAACTTTATTAACTAAATTAATTTATCACAATGAGAAAAATTACAATTTTAACAACTTTCTTAATGGTTATGTTTTTAGCTGTTACTTCAGTAAATGCACAAGTATCAACGGACATACCATTTAATGATTTACCACCGACTTCAGAGTACGGAAAGTGTTATGCAAAATGTAAAGTGCCAGATGTTTATGAAACTATCACTTTACAAAAGCTTAAAAAAGAAGCTTCAACTAAACTAGTTAAAGTACCAGCGAAGTTTGAGACTCAAACTGAGCAAACTTTGAAGCAAGAAGCTTACACTAAATATAAAGTGATTCCAGCTACTTTCAAGACTGTATCTGAGCAAGTTTTAGTTAAGCCAGAATCAAGAAAATTGAGAACTATTCCTGCTAAGTATTCAACTGAATCAAAGCAAATTTTAGTTGAGCCAGCTAGAGGTAAATGGGTAAAGAAAAGAAGTCCAAACTGTTTTTCACAAAACCCTAAGGACTGTTACGTAGCTTGTTATGAAGAAGTGCCAGCTAAGTATAGAACTGAGAAGTATCAAGTATTGGCTTCACCAGCAACAACAACTGAAGAAGTAATTCCTGCTGTTTATAAGACAATTACTCACAAGGTAGTTGATCGACCTGCTAGAGTAGAAGAAATAGTAATTCCTGCTACTTACAAGACTATTACTAAAAAAGTATTGGTTTCTCCAGCTTCTGTTCAAGAAGTAACTATTCCTGCTGTTTACGGATCAGTTACTGAAAAGAGATTAGTATCTAAAGGTGGATTTACTGTATGGACTGAAATCTTATGTGCTGCTAAGACGACTTCAAGTAAGATTTATTCAGTACAGAGAGCATTGAAAGCTGCGGGTTACAATCCTGGTGCAGTTGATGGTATCATGGGATTACAAACAACAAATGCGTTGAAGAAATTCCAACAAGATAAAGGATTACCAATGGGTAACTTAAATATTGAAACACTTAATGCATTAGGTGTACAATAATCAATTTTTTCTTAAAAAAGGATTGTTCTTGCAAAAGGACAATCCTTTTTTATTTACACTAAACACTATATTTTGAAATTTAAAGATTTTAATTTCCTTCCTGAACTTGTAGAAGCCATTTCCTATATGGGCTTTACTGATGCTACTCCGATTCAAGAAGAAGCGATTCCTATTGTCCAAAACGGCAGCGATATAATTGCTTGTGCCCAAACAGGTACTGGTAAAACAGCAGCTTTTTTACTCCCGTTGTTGGATAAAATAGCCAAAAATCCTAATAAGGATAATAATACTCGTGCCTTGATAATTACACCTACTCGAGAGTTGGCTATGCAAATTGATCAGCAAATTGATGCTATCGGGTATTTTCTGGGTGTGACATCAATTCCTGCTTACGGAGGAGGCGATCGTGAAACTTGGGCAAAACAAAAAGTAGCTTTTACTCAAGGTGCTGATATTATAGTAGCGACTCCTGGTAGATTACTTTCACACATCAAATTGGGTTATGTTGATCTTACTCAAATAGATTTCTTGGTGCTTGATGAAGCAGATAGGATGCTTGATATGGGATTTTCAGATGATATCAACGCCATTATTAAATCTACAAATAAGGAAAGGCAAACGCTTTTGTTTTCAGCTACTATGCCTGGAAATATTAGAAAATTAGCTCAAAAAATCTTAAAAAACCCCAAGCATGTAAGTATTGCAATATCAAAACCTGCAGAAAGTATCGTACAGGTGGCTTATGTTGTTCATGAAAATCAAAAAACAGGATTAATCTCTCATCTTTTAACAGGGAAAAAGAATTATTCCAAAATTATTATATTCTCTTCTTCCAAGAAAAATGTTCAAAATATAGTTTCTGCACTTAAAAGAAAAAAATTCTTAGTTGCTGGAATCTCATCCGATTTAGATCAAAAAGAACGAGAAGCAGTATTACTGAGTTTTAGAAATGAAAAAATAAATATCCTAGTTGGTACTGATATTATTGCCCGTGGGATTGATATTAAAGATATTGACCTCGTAATAAATTATAACGTACCTTCTGAAGGTGAAGATTATGTACATAGAATAGGCAGAACAGGAAGAGCATCTGGATCAGGATTAGCAATTACATTGATTACTTCAGATGAAGTTTATAAATTTAAGAGAATTGAAAAACTTCTAGAACGAACTATTCATAAATTACCAGTTCCTGAATTTTTAGGAGAAGCTCCTGAATATAAAAGTACTCCATTTAAAGGTCGAGGAAATAGCTACAAAAGAAAATCTGGTGGAGGAAATAGAAATAAGAAGAAATGGAATAAAAGAAAACCAAAAAAGGATTAGAGTTACTACTTCTTTGATTTCGTGATAAAAATAGTATCCCCCTTTTTAATCACATCCCATTTCAAAGCCATTGACAAGATAGCCATTGTTTTGTCGATATTGTCTAAATATATGGGTCCAGAATATTTTTCAATTGATTTTATATTTGAAAAATTGATTTTGATACCCAATTCCTTGGATAAATAATTTAATATTTCAGAAACTGATTTTGATTGCACAACCATTTTTCCAGATATCCAACTAGGCGTTGAGCCTATTTCTTCAAACATTGAAGAAGATTGTTTATGACCAACTAAATACGCACTTTCAGATGGCAAAAGCAATCTTTCAAAACCACTTTTTTCATCAAACACTTTGACCTTACCTTCATAACACGCCACTCTTAATACATCATCTCTCTGATAGACGTTAAATTGTGTACCCACTACTTGCACCAATCCATTGGGTGTTTTGACCACAAATATTGAGCCTTTTGCGACTTTAAAAAATGCTTCTCCTTTTAAATTGACCAATCTTTTATTATCCCAATTTTTATCATCATAAGACAAAACTGAATTGTGATTCACCACAACCTTAGAGTCATCGGGCAGTAAAATTTCTTTTGTTTCTGCAAAATCTGTCGAAATCATCCTATCTGAACTGCCAGAAAAATAAAAAACACTAGCCCCAATCAATAATAACACAGCCGCCGCTTTTAGTAAAAAAGATAATGAAATCACATTTTTAGGTTGCTGCTGTTTCTGTTTCAATTGTTCCCATGCAGCAGCACGATCATAGGCAGGGAACTCCATTTGATCCAAAAGTTCTAGACCAGATTTTAAATCTGCTAAATCATGCTCTGCTTCAAACTGCTTTCTTTCATTATCAGAAAGTAGTCCTTCGGCCCATTTTGCTAATAAATTGTCTTTATTTTCCATAATAGTTACTCGAAAAACGAGAAATTGTATTTTTTTTATTTTCTATTCCTAAAACGTTTCAACACAAACAATCCCTACTAAATTTTTCTTTTATAATTTGCTCTCATAATTTCTAAAGCACCTTGCATTCTTTTTTCGACCGCTTTTACACTCAAATCTAATCTCTCTGCAATTTCTTTATAGGAAACTTTTTCAATTCTACTCATCAAAAAAACTACTCTACTCTTCTCTGGGATACTATTTATTATTTTTTCAAGTTTCTCTTTTGCTTCTTGTACTTCCAATTCATAAATAGGAGTTTCCTTATTAATTTTTGAAATTCCCAATACTTTTTGATGATTTAAAACTACCTTTTTATGCCTAAACTGGTCGATAAGCTTGTTATTGGCAGAAGTGAATAAAAAAGATTTTGCCTTTTCAAAAGGAACATCTTTACATTTTTGCCAAAGGGTAAGAAATACATCTTGAGCAATATCATTGGATAGCGCAGTATCTCCACACTTTGAATAGATGAAATTCCGAATAGGTCTCGACCATTCCAAAAATAAACTTTTATAAATTGGCTCTTTACAGATATTTTTTAAGTTATTCATTTCCAAATTTAGCAAAGATTTCAATAAACATCAATAATCAGTAGGGTTATTTCTCACTTACTCGTAATGATATCATATAATATGTTTATCATCCTATTTAAATCATCTAAATTATAGAAAAATGAAAGGAATTCTAATAAAAACAAACCTTCTCTTTTTCATGCTTCTCTGCACCAATATATTCTATGCCCAAACCTATTTAGGGGCTGGTCATGGAGATATTGAAGTAGAAACCAGTAGTGAAAAAGGCGATGAGGACACAGATTTTGAAGCATTGGCGAAAAATACGGTCAATGGAAAGGGATTGACTTACAAACAAATGGCAGCATCTCGATTTTTAGCCCAATCCACAATGGGTGCTAATAAACAAATGATTAATGAAGTTGTCTCTATGGGCATTGAAAACTGGATCAACAACCAGTATAAAATTCCTAAAATTGATTTCAATGTGTTATTTAGTGATGTTTACGATGAAGCATTTCAAATCTTTCAAGATAACGGTGGCGACCTCGATGATTATGGAATTGGTGTTGAGCATTTTTGGTATGCATGGTGGGAAAATCTTATGAAAAATGATGACTATCTCAGACAAAGAGTTGCGTTTACGTTAAGTGAAATTGTGGTGATTTCGATGGATGGACCACTAGAAGAAAAAGCTGAAGGTGTTGGAGCGTATTATGATATGCTATTGAAAAACAGTTTTGGAAATTACGAAGAACTTTTGATGGATGTTACCTTACATGCCGCAATGGGTACATATCTTAGCCATTTGAATAATTCAAAAGAGATACCCGAAGAGAATATTCATCCTGATGAAAATTATGCAATTATTTTCTATTGGACTTTTTGAATTGAATCTTGATGGATCGAGAAAGAAAGATAATGAAGGCAAGGAAATTCCAACTTATGATATTAACGATATCAAGGAATACGCAAAAGTATTTACGGGTTTGGGGGCAGGAGCAGTTATGGACTGGGTAGACTGGACAGATGAACCCTACTTTGACATGTATTTTAATCAGATTGACATGCGATTCCCTATGAAAATGTATTCAGAAAATCATGATATGAGCGAAAAGCATCTTTTGAGAGGAGAAACACTCCTAGGGGGGCAAGATCCAATGAAAGATATTAGAGATGCAGTTTCAAACTTATTTAACCACCCAAATGTAGGACCCTTTATTGGAAAACAATTAATTCAAAAATTAGTAAAATCCAATCCTTCCCCTCAATATATTGAAAGAATTTCACAGGTATTCAATGACAATGGAGCAGGCGTTCGGGGAGATATGAAATCAATAATAAGTGCTATTTTGCTAGATCCAGAAGCTAGAGATTGTTCATGGATTGGTGATCCAAACAATGGTAAACTTAGAGAACCGCTTTTGCGATATACTCATTTTTGCAAAGCAATTGATCTTACAACTCCTTATGGAGGATACTGGAATGTAGGAGATGACTTCTTGGATAAGACTGGTCAAAGTCCGTTTTTTTCTCCTTCGGTTTTTAATTTTTTCCTTCCCAATTATACTCCTAATGGACCAATAAATGACAAAGGGCTCGTAGGTCCTGAATTTCAGATTCATAATTCAAGAACCAGTATTGGATATATAAATTCCGTATTTAATTGGACATTTCAAGAATTCGTTATGTATGCTTGGTCAGATTTTGATAATGCAATCACACCAAATTTTGATTCTTTATGGCCATTTGCTTATGATTCAGAAAATCTGATTAACAAATTGGATATGGAGCTCACACACGGATTAATGACAGAAGAAACACGAGATATAATTGTTGATGCACTAAACGAATTCAAACGATACGATTGGGATGAAGATGAAGATTATATTGCGAATAGAATCATTGTAGGACTCTACTTAGTGATGATTAGTCCTGATTACGCCATTTTAAAATAAAAAATCATGTCAAAAAATAAAATATCAAGAAGAACTTTTTTAGGACAGGCAAGTTGTGCTGGAGTTGGTTATGCAACCCTGTTTTCATCATTGTTGAGTCTAAAATCAATGAATGCCTTGGCAATAGATAATTCTTCCATCTTAGGCGGTGAAGATTA
>CAMZLN010000251.1 GCA_947311465.1 uncultured Saprospiraceae bacterium | reverse complement strand
TGTTTGGCAACGTGGTTTTTACCGTGTTTAATTAAAAAGTTAGTATAAATTTCGGCAGATTGTTTGCGTGTGATTAAATCGGCATTTAGCTTGGGCAGTGTTCGCAAGCCTTCTTTGGCTTGTGTTTGACTAAAGGCTTTAAAATAACCCTCAGGCATAGTGATGGAGTTAATCTCACCACCTGATGATGAACCAACCACGAGATTATGTTTGCTTAAGCAACGATAAAACCGCACCAACACCCAATAGCTTGCATCATTGATTAAAAAACGTTTAACAAAATACAACAACTTTAAATTGATTTGTTCTTTCAGTGAAGGCTGGATTAAATCAGCATTTAAGCGAGATAGTTTCTCGCTAATGTCATTATTTTTCGCAATAGCAAAACCACCAATACCCGTAGAAAATGGTTTATTCCATTGAGTTGAATAAATCGCCGCATCACAAGATAAACCATTGGGGATGCCGTTATAAACTCCACCAAAACCATGAGTACAATCTTCAATCGTGTATAGGTTATGGGCTTTGGCTAAATTATTTAAAGCCTCTAAATCAGTGGATAAGCCATAGGTATTTTGACAAATAATGACTTTGGCGCGTTTAGTGATGACTTGCTCTACCTGTTTGATATCCATATTATAGCTATCAGCACAAACATCAATATAAACAGGCTTTGCTCCTAAATATAAAATAGCATTAGGGACAACGACGCAGGTGTAGGCAGGGAGAATCACTTCATCGCCTTTTTGAACGTCCATCGCTTGTAATAAAGCGTAGAGAGCAATACGACCTTTCCAATAAAAAAAAGTAGAGGAATGATTTGAATAGATAGAAATCAATTGAGAAAGTGATTTATTTTTATTGTTGTTTTTATTTTTTTGCATGACTCAATGATTTTTTATTCGATCAGATTTAAAGAGAGAGACCAGATAAAACTTAGATAAGTCTATCAAATTAAACCTGAATCCGTGAGGCGAATTCAGATTCAGCTTAAAGCCCCCTTTTTTTTGAATGATATCTTTATTCGCTATAGTCACCATTGGGTGAAATACTTTCATTAGGTGGATGATTTGGATCAACAGGTTTTATATTATCCATTGGTGGTGTGGAGTAGTCATGTGGGGGGTGACCTGCGGGAATATATCCTGGCAGTAGTTTTTCTGCTTGATTTTCTTCTTTGTTCTCTTCTTTGTTCTCTTCTTTGTTCTCTGGCTGTTCTTCAGCTGTTGATTTTTCGGGTGGGTTATTAGCAAGAGAAGGTGATGTATTAGGTGGCACCATTTCTTTAATAGGAGGCACTGTGGTTGGCTCTGCATTATTAATGGGCGCGAGCGGGGGTTTGGGTTTTTCTGGCTTTTGATTTGTTACTTGAAGTGAACTTTCTTTTTTATCTGCTTGAGGCTCAGACTGATCTTTATTATTTAATGGTTGTTTAATTTCTGTTGAATTTACAAGCCCATTTGTCTTATTTGCCATTTTTTTATTATCTAAATTTATTTGCTCAGGGCTTAGATAAAAAAACCAAAATAATAAAGCAATAGCTACAAAAAATAACAGGATATAGAAGTTTTTTTTCATCAGGATAACTCCGTATTTCAAAGCTGAATTAGAGAGCCCACTAAAGTGCAGGACTCACCGATTCAAAATAATATATATTAAAAAAAAAGCACCTAATATAGGTGCTTTTTTTAGCATACACAATAAAATAATATGCTATAACTCTTCCCCAGTTTTAACTAGGTGAAGGTAATGCATTTCAATCTGTCACTTTATATACTTCAGAATCAGACCAATCTGCATAACCTTTTGCATTCCAAGCACGAACCCATACTTTTACGTCAGTTCCATCTATCATATTCTGATAAGCATCGTGACCAGAACCAATTTCAAGTTTACAGGTTCTTTTTCCAGCAAGATCTGCCGCACAGATTACAGCCGCCTCGCTCGCACCTGCCGCTACATCAGTAGAATCTGTAGCAACCTCAAACCAGCCATTACCATTAGTATCTGCCACTCGAGAAGCATTTGCATTTAACTTATCTTCATCAATTTGAATACCATTTTTATCATTAATCCAAACACGATAGTAACTTGCAGAAGGGGAATTATCATGCTCAAATTCAATTATACAAGGAGCATTAGCACCAGCAATACATGATGCGGTATTAGGTATCATCACAACTTTCGCAGGTGGCGCTGTTGGCGGTGTAGTCGTAGTCGTACCACCAGCAGTTGTATCAACTGAGAAGACAGCTCCATCGCCAACACCACCAATCTTACAACTATCACGATCTGTCATAGAAACTATGCCATCAACAACTTCATCATATGAAATATAGTATGAATGTTGATCAGTCAAAGCAACAGGTGTTAACCATTCACAACCTGCAGATGTACAATTCATATCCGCTAGTGGAACATATTCAAAAGCGACATTGTCTCCACATGCATCGATATCACCAGCAGTACGACCAGCCGAATCAACAGGATCAGTCCCCTTAAGACCTTCAGTGATATCAACTAACACACCTGACATCGCTGGATTATAAGAAAACACAAATTTAGGTTGTACTTCAGCAACATCAGTGGCATCAGTAACAGCAGTGCCAGCAACATTATAATCTGGTGCAGCCGCAGTCGCATTAGCAACACCCCAAGTAAGTGTTGATGCAGACAGGATTACCGCTAAAGCAATTTTATTTTTTTTAAACATATCATTTCTCTCCTATGATAAGAATATTAGTAAGTATTGTTTGATTGTATATTAATACAACAAAGAGAATAATAACAATTCTGTAGTTTTTTACAACAAATATAACCTTTAATCATAAAAATAAATACCTTTATCTCTATTTACATGTATTAACCTCACACCTAAGAGGCTTTCTGAGAACCAGGATTGAAACGAAAATACCAGAAACATTATAAGGTTAGCTTATCAAAAGAGGTGAATAGCTACTCTATTTAACGAATTTGATAAGCTCAGATTATGATATTTATGGGATTTGCAGTCATTCTTAGTTTTCGGACAGCCTCCTAAGATAGAGAGCCTCTTAGCGGTAGCGGGTTAAATCTGTGATTTATAATTTGATGCATTAGTGTAGATTAACCCAACTAAC
>CAMZLN010000250.1 GCA_947311465.1 uncultured Saprospiraceae bacterium | reverse complement strand
TTCTTTCATTAAATTATTAATATTTTAACTAGTCATTTCAACATATCAGATACAGCATCCAAATTCCCATCATTCTCACTAGGTTCGATTCCCAATAATTTACACATTAATTCATAAATATGGATATTTTCTTTCGAGGGAACAACAATATCAGATTTGAAATCAGGTCCACTGGCAAGGAGGATAGCATGCATTTCTTTATGAGCAGGATCATATCCATGTGCACCACCGGAATAACTGCCCCTTTGATGGGACGAAATGGTATAATGTAAATCTGCAATTCCCGTAATAGGTTGGATTCTTACATTATTTGAGTAATGAAATTTACTAGGAATACTGTCTTTTAAATATACTTGCAGATGGGGATGAGCATTTTTCAATTGATGATAAACTTTTTCAAGTTTTCCTTTTTTAGGTCTAATCGATGCCACAGGAAACCAATCAATAACTTCTACATCATCCAAATCAATATAATCATCTAAATAAATGACATCTTTATGATTTATAGATGCCATTCCATGATCAGAAACAATGATTATATTTGTTTTAATATCCAATTTTTCTTCTTTCAATTTTGTGAATAGTCTTCCTAAAGTTTGGTCAAGTATTTTTATTTTTTCAAAAACTTGGGAAGTAGCTGGACCATAAGCATGTCCTTGTTTATCTGGTTCATTAAAATACAAAGCCGTAAAACCAATGGCAGGTTCTTTCAGCCAAGATACAATTTGATCCACTCTGGAATTCCAACTTACATTAGGATTGTATGCCTTATAATAGGCGGGTCTATAACCAGAAATTTCAGCTTCAGAACCTGGCCAATAATAAATTCCTGTTTCAATGTCATTTTTTTCTGCCGTAACCCATATTGGCTCTCTCTGATACCATCTACCGTCCCTAACTGCTGTTGCTCCCGGACCTATCGTGTAGTAGGCGCCTAGCTTTTCGTCATACATGTGATTGGAAATAAGACCATGATTGGCTGGGTATGAACCCGTTACGATAGAATAGTGATTCGGGAATGTTTTTGATGGAAATGAAGGGATTAATGATTTTGCCTTGACACCCGTTTTGATAAATCTATCTAAATTAGGAGTTTCTACCATTTCCAAATAATCCCAACGAAAACCGTCCAGAGAAATTAGAAGAAGTTTGTTTTTAGTAAAAATTGTAGGTTTAGGATTTGGAGTTTTTTGAATATTTACACTAGGACAGCCTAAGAGAAATACAACGGCAAGAAAAGAAAAAATGTACTTAATTTGTATCATGATTTTTTTAGAACAAATATAATATTTTAAATCCATTTTACTTTACGAACTTTAGAATTCTTCGTTAGGAATTAGGAATTAAACTATGAATGATTATGCATTATAAAATATTTGATAAATCTGCAGTTTACTTTAATGACAAAAGTCACTTTTTTAATTAACTTATGTCATGAATCTCGGTATGAAAATTTAATTCCTTTGTAGTTATAAAATACGAATTAGTCTTTTAAATAAGATGGTATGTAGATATGGATGGTATGTAGATATGTATGTAGATATGTATGTAGATATGCGTATCTATTTTTATTTGATTCAAATCAAAAGTAATGAACATAATATTGCTGAAGAGAAATATATTAAAAAGATTATACTAGAAACTAGAAATATCTGAAAGAATACTCTAAAATTAATTTAATAATCTAAAATTTAAAATTATGAAATTCAAATTGCCATTATTAATATTGAGCCTTGGTCTGTTCATCTTCTCTTGTGGAGGAAATGGTAATAGCCAAGAACCATCTCAAGCAGTTTCGCATAATACTGAATCTGCTCCTAAAAAAGTTAATCATGCACATGGACAAGCCAGTGTAAAAGATGATGTATCTGATGCAAATATTTTAAATATTGCTATGGGATCAAAAGATCATACTACATTGGTAGCTGCTGTACAGGCGGCAGGTATTGAGCATGTAATTGTGAATGCAGGTCCATTGACAGTATTTGCACCTACTAATGCTGCATTTGCTAAGCTTCCAGCAGGAACAGTAGAAGAATTGGTAAAGCCCGAGAACAAAGCAAAATTAGCTGGAATCTTGACAAGTCATGCTGCTCCAGGAACTTTCAATATGAAACAATTACGAAAGGAAGCAAGAAAAGGAAGAAAAGTATATACCGCTGCTGGAGATTATCTAACTGTAGAGGTCAAAGGGGATGATATTTATGTAGAAGGTGCCAAAGTACTTGGTGAAGTAAAAGCAACCAATGGAGTTGTTGTGGTTGTGGATGCATTGATCTTTCCTAAGAAAAAATAAATCGTTTTTTAATTTATATATAGTATACTAAAATTTAACATCATGAAAATTAAATTATTATCACTTTTTGTAGTACTGGCTCTTTTGTCAAGTTGTGGTGGAGATAAACCAACGGATTCTAAAAAATCTACAGCTGCTCCAAAAAGTATGGTCAAAAAGGTAGAGAAAAAAGTGGAAGAAACTGCTCCTGTTGACAATATGTCGAATAAAGGAATTGGACCTATCAAATCTGTTACTTTAGGTGATTTGGATCAAGAATTGGCTGATCAGGGAAGAGCAGTTTATAAATCAAAATGTACGGCTTGTCATAAAGTTAGTAAACGTTTTATTGGTCCATCACCAAAAGGAATTTTGGAAAGAAGAACTCCAGAATGGATTATGAATATGATTCTAAATCCTGAAGGGATGTTAGAAAAGGATCCTATTGCTAAAAAGTTATTGGCAGAGTTTTCAGCTCCTATGGCAAATCAAAATTTAACTGAAGACGAAGCACGATCAGTGTTGGAGTATTTTAGAACATTGAAATAAACATATTTTTAAAAAAAATTAAATTAAGTAAAATGAAAAATTACATCTTAAGTATTTTTGCGCTGACAATGATGTCAATTGTATTGACAAGTTGTGGTCCAGGAAGTACTTCAAAAAAAAGTGGTGGTAATTCTGGAGCATTGACTTCTGGAGCTGCGGCTCAAACTTATGTTGCACCAGGGGATTATGACGAGTTTTATGCATTTATTTCTGGGGGATTTAGTGGACAATTAGCTGTATATGGTTTGCCATCAGGTAGATTATTTAGAGTTATTCCTGTATTTTCACAAGATCCTGAGAAGGGCTATGGATATAATGAAGAAACTAAACCTATGTTAAATACATCACATGGTTTTGTGCCTTGGGGAGATTCTCATCATCCAGATATTTCACAGACAAAAGGTACTGTTGATGGACGATGGTGCTTTATCAATGAAAACAATACGCCACGTATTGCAAAAATTGATTTGAAAACGTTTGAAACGGATGAGATTATTGAACTTCCTAATTCAGCAGGTAATCACTCTTCTTCTTTTGTAACAGAAAATACAGAATATGTAGTTGCAGGAACAAGATTTTCTGTGCCTATTCCTCAGAGAGATATGTCTATTAAAGATTACAAAGGTAATTTTAAAGGGTCATTGTCTTTTATTTCTGTTGATCAACAAGATGGAGGTATGGATCTTGCATTCCAAATTAGAATGCCTGGGTTTGATTATGATTTGGCGCATCCAGGTCGTGGAAAATCTCATGGTTGGTTCTTTTTTACAACTTACAACACGGAAGAAGCAAATTCATTATTGGAAGTAAATGCTTCTCAAAATGATAAAGATTTTATTGCTGCTGTAAACTGGAAAAAGGCGGAAGAGTATATCAAAGCTGGTAAATTTACAACAGAAAAAACTAGATATGCACATAATACATGGGATGAAGCTACACATTCTGCAACTTCTACAATCAAAACAGAAGTTAAAGTTTTAGATGCATCTAAGTTACCTGGATTAGTTTATTTCTTACCAACTCCAAAATCACCTCACGGTTGTGACGTGTCGCCTGATGGAGAATACATTATTGGTAATGGTAAATTAGCTGCGGAATTGACTGCTCACTCATTTACAAAAATGTTGAAAGCTATTGAAGATAAGGCTTTTGATGGTGAAGCTTATGGTATTCCGATTTTGAAATATGAAGCGGTAAATGCTGGTGCAGTTAAAAACCCAGGTTTAGGCCCATTACATACAGAATTTGATGGAAAAGGAAATGCTTATACGACTTTCTTTATCTCTTCTGAAGTGGTAAAATGGAAATTGGGTACTTGGGAAGTAATCGACAGACAACCTGTTTATTACTCTGTTGGTCACTTGATGATTCCTGGTGGTAACTCTGCGCATCCTTGGGGTAAGTATTTAGTTGCAATGAATAAGATTACAAAAGATAGATATTTGTCTACAGGTCCAGAAGTATGTCAATCCGCTCAGTTGTTTGATATTACAGGAGAAAAGATGAAGTTACTTTTGGATTTTCCAACTATTGGTGAACCTCACTACGCAGCGGGATGTCCTAAGGACTTGTTACACGACAAAACAACGAAAATCTTTAAATTGGAAGAAAATAAGCACCCTTATGCGACACATAGTGAAGCTGATGCTAAAGTGTTTAGAAAAGGAAAAGATGTACATATTAATATGACAATGATTCGTTCTCATTTCTCTCCAGATAATATTGAAGGTGTTCAGGTTGGAGATAGAGTTTTCTTTCACGTTACGAACTTAGAACAAGATTATGATGTGCCACACGGTATTTCAATGATTGGAGCAAATGCTTCAGAATTATTGATCATGCCAGGAAGAACGGAAACTTTCATTTGGGAACCAAAAGAAGTTGGTGTTTGGCCATTTTATTGTACAGATTTCTGTTCAGCACTACACCAGGAAATGCAAGGATATGTTAGAGTTTCTCCAAGAGGATCTAGTGTGCCTATTTCATTTACTTTGGACGGAGATGCACCTGGAGCAGAGTAGGATAATCGATGATTATGAATGTAAAAGTGTAAAATGACGACATTCATAAGCATTTTCGATAGGGGGGAGTTCAATTTAGGATTCCCCTTTTTTTTATATAATTATTATTAGTTAACACTTACTATTATGAAAAAATCTAAAATATTAATGATTGCTGGTATCTTGTTATTTATACCGCTCTTTTTTTTACCATTATGGAATATAACTCTAGAAGCACCTCAATACCCTATTCCTTTGGGCATGGATATTCATATTTCTAAGTTTGCTGATACTCATCCATTTGATATTAAAAACATCAATTTGATGAACCATTACGTGGGCATGCAGTATATTCCTGAGACAATCCCTGAATTTGAAATATTTCCTTATGTAGTTGGATTTATGATGGTTTTAGGTTTGATTATTGGATTTTTTGGTGGATATAAAATGTTTTTCGCATGGTTTTTTGTAATGGCAATTCTTGGATTGTTGGGAATGTACGACTTCTATATGTGGGAGTATAATTATGGTCACAATTTAAGTGAAAAAGCTATTATGAATTTCAAAAACCCAGATGGAAGTGTAATGGGTTTTCAGCCACCACTGTGGGGAACCAAGGATATTTTAAATTTTACGGCTCATTCTTATCCAAGAATCGGGGCAGTTTTAATGTTTGTTGGAATGGGATTGACTTTTTTGGCTGGAATTGTTGGTTTCAAAGAAAGTAAATAGAATAATTATTATATTAGCGCCTGGATGGAAACTCACAATTTTAATTTTATTGTGTTTCCTTCCAGACACTATATTAGCGAATAATTGTAGCTGATTAGGTCTATATGCTACTTTTTTAAAGCAAATAAAAATATGATTATGCGAACAATAATAAAAACAGTATCCTTCTTTCTAGTAATTCTTACCATTGCTAGTTGTTCTACAGAAGCAGAGCCGATTCATTACGGCAATGATCAATGCAACTTTTGTAAAATGAACGTTGTAGATAAAGCGCATTCCGCTCAATACGTTACCAAAAAAGGAAAGCAATTCAAATATGATGCTATCGAATGTATGGTTAACGAAATCAATAAACTTGGAAATGAAAAGGATTTAGCGGTCCTATTAATTGCGGATTATGGAAACCCCGGTACCATGGTGGATGCCCAAAAAGCAACTTATTTGATTTCCAAAGGGATAAAAAGTCCTATGGGAGCATTCCTTTCTGGATTTTCTGATAAATCTAAAGCAGAAGAGAATAAATCTAAATTTGGTGGACAATTATTTGACTGGAATTCTTTAGTTGAATTATTTAAAAATCAGTAGCATTGGAACTATGAAAAAATATTTATCTATTATTTCTTTAATGGTATTCACGCTAGCTGTCTCTGCAAAACAAATAGTCGTTTGCAGTTCTTGTTCTGTTAAGTCTATACAAAAAGCCATCGATTTATCCACAAAGGGGGATGAAATTCTTATAAAGGAAGGAATTTACAAAGAGCATGACTTAGTCATTACCAAGCAAATTTCTATTAAAGGGGAAAATCATCCTACAATTGATGGTGAATTATTGGGAACAGTGTTTTCTATAAAAACAGATAGTTTTTTGATGAGTGGTCTTAAAATTATAAATGTTGGACATAGTTATACAAAGGATTTTGCAGCAGTTTTAGTTTCTAAATCAAAGGATTTCACCATTAGTGATATGATTCTGGAAAAAGTCTTTTTTGGTTTTTTAATTGAAAAATCTAAAAAAGGCATCATTGAAAATAATTTTGTTTCAAGTGAAAACACAGATGAAGCAGGTGCTGGAAATGGTATCCACATGTGGCATTGTTTTGATATGACTGTTAGAAACAACGAAGTGCACAACATGCGGGATGGTATTTATTTTGAATTCGTAAAACGAACGGTGATATACGACAATCATAGTTATCATAATATTCGATATGGTTTGCATTTTATGTTTTCCAATAACAATGAATATTACAGAAATAAGTTTGAAAATAATGGGGCAGGAGTGGCTGTTATGTTCTCCAAGTTTATAAAAATGCGTGATAATAAATTTATATTAAATTGGGGAACAGCGTCTTACGGTTTGCTTCTTAAAGAGATTTATGATGCAGAGATTCACAATAATACTTTTTCAGACAACACTATTGGAATTAATATTGAAGGTTCTACAAGAATTAATTATTCTCATAATACCTTCAAAAGCAATGGCTGGGCTATAAAAGTAAGGGGAGCTTGTTATAAAAATAATTTCTCTGAGAATAATTTCATTCAAAATGCCTTTGATATTGCATACAATAGCAAACTCAATGGAAATCGTTTCGATAAAAATTATTGGACTGAATATACGGGGTATGATCTTGATAAAGATGGGGTTGGGGATATTCCTTATCGTCCTGTGAAATTGTTTTCTTATGTTGTAAATCAAACTCCAGAAACCATTGTATTACTCCGAAGTTTATTTGTAGATATTATTAATTTTTCGGAGAAAATATCTCCTGTATTTACACCTGATGACTTGATGGATAATGCACCTAGTATGTTTATGATTGAATAAATTTCTTTAAAAATTAATTTAAAGATTGTTTATTTGATGCGTATTGATTTGAATATTACAAGTAAGGATGTACATGTAAGGATAGCAACGCACAAAGTGCAAGCAACAGCAGAGCAGCAACAGCAAGCAAGTAACGCACGAAGTGCCAGAAACAGCGAAGCAAGTAACGCACGAAGTGCAAGAATCAGCAAAGCAAGCAACAGCAACAGCAAGCAACGCACGAAGTGCAAAGTGAGTAGTAAAAATAATAAAAAGTTGTGCCGTTAAGTACACGTAAGAATAGCAACGCACGCAGTGCAAGCAACAGCAAAGCAAGCAACCGCAAGCAACGCACGAAGTGCAAGAATCAGCAAAGCCAGCAACAGCAAAGCAAGAAACGCACGAAGTGCCAGCAACAGCAAAGCGCAAGAAAAAAAAAGATTATGATAAAAATAGAACAATTATATAAAAGTTTTGGAAAAGTTGATGTTTTAGAAGGGCTAGACTTAGAAATAACAGATAAAGGCATTTTTGCAATTTTAGGACCTAATGGTTCGGGAAAGACAACCTTGATAAAAAGTATTTTGGGAATGGTAATTCCTCAAAAAGGAAAGATTTATTTTCAAGGAGAACCCGTTATGGGAAAATGGGACTATAGATCGAATATATCATATTTGCCGCAAATCGCTCAATTTCCAGTAAATTTGAAAGTGCGTGAGTTGATTGAAATGATCAAAAATATCCGAGGACAATCCAGTAATGAAAAGCGTTTGATAGACTTGTTTAAGGTGCAACCCTTTATGGATAAAAAATTAGGGACGCTTTCGGGCGGCACGAAACAGAAAATCAATCTTGTTTTGACATTTATGTTTGATTCTGATTTGATAATTTTAGATGAACCAACTACGGGACTAGATCCAGTTGCACTTATCTATCTTAAAGAATTGATTCAAGAAGAGAAAGCCAAAGGTAAATTGATTTTAGTGACTACTCATATTATGAAATTGGTCGAAGAAATTGCTGATAAAATCGTGTTTATCCTTGACGGAAAGATTTACTTTGAAGGAACAGTAAATGAAATCCAATCTAAGACAGGAGAAGACGATTTGGAACATGCCATTGCAAACATATTAAAGGAGACTTATGCTTAAGATATTAAAATATAGTTTTTATGATTTGATGAGAAGTAGATGGTCTTATGTCTATTTTTTCTTTTATTTGATTTTAGGTTTCGTATTGTTGTTTTTGAATAATGATGTCTCAAAAGCAATTATTACCATTATGAATATCATTTTGGTATTGACCCCATTGATAGGTACAATTTTCGGAGTGATGTATTATTATGATTCACGAGAGTTTACGGAATTGCTACTTGCTCAACCCTTGAAAAGGAGTACCATTTTTATGGGACAATATTTTGGTGTTGCGATTTCTTTGGCGTTGAGTTTGGTATTAGGGCTAGGTATTCCTTTTGCTGCATACGGACTTTTTCAGTCCAGCGAAATTTGGAATTTCTCATCTCTTTTAGTTACGGGAGCATTTTTGACGTTCATTTTTGTGGCATTATCCTACAATTTGGCACTTTCCTATGAAAATAAAATCAAAGGATTTGGATTTGCAATCTTGATGTGGTTGTTCTTTGCTGTAATTTACGATGGAATATTTTTGATATTAATGATGAGTTTCAATGATTATCCACTAGATAAAATGGCGTTGATTGGATCTAGTTTAAATCCTATTGATTTGTCAAGGATTCTTATCATTTTGAAATTGGATATTTCTGCATTATTGGGATACACTGGCGCTGTTTTCAAAAACTTCTTTGGTACGATGAGTGGAATGGTGACTTCATTTGGTCTCTTGGTTGCTTGGGTTGTGTTTCCGATTTGGAGAATTGTGGGTAAGTCTAGGAAGAAGGATTTTTAGTTTAGAAGTTGAGTCGATTGTCTTAACGACAATCTAGCTGAGCAGGTGAGTGCTATGCTGACGAGTACCATATTTATAAATCAAAATCAAATTATGATAAAAAACCAACTCACCTTATAACCTAGATTTGCATAGGCAAATCGCCTAATCTTCTCCACTTTCCTACTCCAAAAATAGTTTCTACTCCATTGATTATTAATATATTTTTATATTAAAATAATATAGATATTCTGTGACATTTTCGTAAATTTACGTCATAAGTATGAGAAAACGTGTCTTCTATCGAAAGATAGAGAATTTTCATTTGAAAATTCTCCATTTTTGTTAGAGTTATAGGCATAATTAATTTAAATAAAACATACAGAGAAATGACAAACGACTTCATTACAAATCTTACATCTTCCTTGAGCACACGATTCGGAAGTTTATTACCAAAAGTTATTGGTGCCCTTTTAGTAATTTTTATTGGATTCTTTATTGCTAAATTGATTAAAAAGTTAGTGGAAAGATTATTACGTGGAACAAATCTTGATGAAAAAATTGCTGCAAAATTGCATACAAGTTTTAGAATCGATCAATTTGTTGCAAAACTAGTCTATTATCTAGTTGTGATTTACACTTTACTTATTTCATTGAATATGTTGGGTGTAGAAGGTGTATTAGAGCCTCTTCAAAATATGCTCAATAAATTTACTGGTTTCATTCCAAATATATTGGTTGGTGGAATTATTGGTTTTGCGGGTTATATGATTGCTTCAATTGTTTCTGAAATGACGGGTTTTTTATCTGCACGTTTAGAAGGATTGAGCGAGCGAATTGGATTTAATTCTGGTTCACTAAGTCTTTCAAAAATTGTTAAGCAAATTGTATTTGTAATTGTGTTTATTCCAATTCTTATCGTTGCTTTAGATGCATTGAAAATGGAAGCAATCTCGAAACCAGCTACAGAAATGTTGGGTACGTTATTGAATGCAATTCCACGAATCATCGCTGCAGTAGTTCTTTTAGGTGTATTTTACATTGTAGGAAAATATGTAATTTCTATAGTTACCGAGTTGTTGCGTAATTTAGGACTTGATAATTTTGCAACAAATTTGGGCTTAGAATCTGTTTTGGGTAAAGCATCTTTATCTGGATTAATTGGGAAATTGGCAATGTTTTTTATTATGTTTACTGGAATAATTGCTGCTGCGGATAAATTGGAATTAGGGCAGGTTCAAGTTATTCTAAATGATATTTTTCATATTGCAGGAAAAGTATTTTTCGGAATTATAATTCTTTTAGCTGGAATGGCAATATCAAAAATTGCAACTAGAGTTTTAGAAAATTCTGAAAATAATGGACTATTTGTTCCTATTGCAAAATTTGCTATTATGGGAATCTTCTTGGCATTTGCATTAAGTACTATGGGAATTGCTGAAAATATCGTTAACTTAGCCTTTGGTCTTACATTGGGTGCAATTGCAGTTGCTTTTGCATTGTCTTTCGGATTAGGAGGGCGTGAAGCTGCTGGAAAACAGATGGAAAAATTCTTCAATAATCTTAACAAAAAGAAATAGTTAGAAATATATCATTAATTGAAGTGGGTGAGTGAAATACTCGCTCACTTTTGATATATTAAATTCTAATTGTCTTATTTATTAAAATTGAAAGAAATGTTTTCAAAATATTTTAAAGACGAGAAAGAACAGACTGATTTTTTTATCGCAATTGTGGTAATTGTATTGGCTGGTCTCTTAATTGGATATTATTCTTTTTCTTCTGAAAAGTCATTTATTGCTTTAGAGTCTGATCGTATTAGCAACCCTAAGGTTGAATCTTTAGAACTTGATGGAAAAACTTTCGTTGCATTAGAAACAACGTCTTCTAGGAAGCAAATAGTAAAAGAAAAGGTACATTATTCTGATACTGAATTTAGGCAAGAGACTAAAATCCTTAGTGATTCTTCAATGGTAGAACAGACAGAAATTGTAGCTGTTGGTGATATTCCTGATGATGAAATTGAAGAAGATGAAAGTGAAAATGATATAAGTGATGAACAAGAAATTTCGGAAGATGAGTTTGATGAAGACTTTGATGATGATTTTGAAGACGACAATGCTGTCACAGAAATAGAAAATGTTTCGGACGCAGATATTGTTAATGAAGTGGATGAGACAGAGATAGAAAGTGCTGTTGATGAAATTGAAGATTCAGAATCTACAACTGATGATGAAGATGTAGAAGTTACATCTATTTCAACTGACTCGAAATCTAAAACAACCCAAAGGGGAGATTGCATCATTGTAATCGGTGCTTTTGGTAGTGAAAGGAATATTAAAAACCTGATTGGTAAACTTGATTTTAAAGGCTTTCCAATATTTAAAGTGCCTTATAACGGATTGACGAGAGTAGGAATTTATGAAGATTGTGATTCCGTTAATGAGACACTTGTTAAAATTAGAAATACTTATTCTCCAGATGCTTTTGTTATGAAAGCTAGATAGGAAAATTAAAAGGAATTTGAAAAGAAGGAGGTTACGAAAATTAACCTCCTTTTCTTTTTGTCTTAGAGTAACCTTTGTCTTTCAGTATATCAATGATTTTATCCCGTTGATTGCCTTGGATTAGGATTTCTCCATCTTTAACGGATCCACCTACACCACATTTAGTTTTTAAGAGTTTTCCTAAATCTTTTAAATCGTCATCTGTGCCAACATAGCCCGTTATGAGTGTAACTTCCTTTCCTTTACGTTTTTTTCTATCTATTTCAACGTAGAGTCTTTGATCGTTGGGTTCAAGTGTTTCATCTTGTGAATCATCCATTTGAAATTCAAAATCTGGATCGGTAGAGTACATCACTCCAACTCTAATTTTCTTCTTCTTTGCCATAATTATTTCTTTTTCCAATTAAAATTAAGCATTCTTAAAATTAAAAATGCAAGATTGTTGTATTTTTTTGATGAACTTGATAAAATAACTACGCCTGTTTGAGTTTCCTTTACAAAAGCAATGATGCAGGAATGACCTTTTGTAACTCCAACATGCGCTGCTACATTAAAGTATCTTTTCTTTTTGATAATGTGCCAACCCAATCCCATATAGGCATTTTTTGTGATTTTGGTTGCTACAATGGGTTTTTGAAGAATTTCATATTTTTCTAAAAAATCATCTCCTTCCAAGCCAATATTGTATCTCGTAAGCAGCAATAAATCTCTCATACTTGATTTTAATCCTATGGCTCCGTCAAATGTGTTGAAATTATTTTTAGGCATTATTTTCCCAAAAGGGGAGTGCCCGTGAACAAATAAGGATTTTTTTTCAGGAGGTAGTTTAAGGCTAGTATCTAAAAAACGCAATGGTTGCAGAACGTAATCAGTTAGTAAATTATTATACTCAGACATAAAATTCTTTTCAAGAAATAGTTTCAAAATACTATAATCCAAATGACTATAAGTGTATGGATAAAAACCTTTTTTATCTACGGAAATATTTTCGTCAGGCTTAAAATGCAATAAATATTCCTTGAGAACTTTAGTAGAATAGTTTGCATAAGGATTATTTATATCTTTTTCATACATTCCTAAATTATCAGGTATTCGTGGTAAACCAGATTGATGGGAGAGGAGAGAAAGAATAGTTGGTTTCAAATTGTACTGGTTTTCAATATCAACAGTATCCGATAAATTCAATTTATTATCATTGGCTAATTTTTGAATTAAAGTTGCCATAAATATTTTAGATATTCCACCAATTTCAAAAATAGATGAATCTGTCAACATTTCTTTATCTCCAAAATGATAGATAAAAGTGGAATCCTTCACAATTACACCTATTAAAATGTCATTTCGCTGAGAAAAATCTATTCCTTTATCTAGAACAATGATTTTATCAATTTGCTCTTTGATGTTTTGTCTATTTTGTGAATAAAGTACCGAAATGCTAAAAATTGCAATGAGAAATATAGAAAGTGCCTTCAAGTTTTTTTATTGATAACGTCAGTATTATTGTAAAAGTTATAAGAAGTAATAGATTATCGTTTACATTTACAAAAAAAATATACTGTATGTCCACTAAATCACTCATCCTAGTTATTATTCAGTTTTCAAGTTTTGCATTTTTTGCCTACGATGGCTTTATGGCAAAACAAGGAACACCACTTTTTTATATACAATTATTTGCTTTTCTATTTTCTATTTGGGGCGTTTTGGCAATGAGAATCGGTAATTTTAACATCCAACCAGAAGTAAAAAATACTGCAACTATTGTTACTTCTGGTCCATATAAACTTGTTCGCAATCCTATGTATAGTGGGATTATTTTGTTCTTCGGAATTTCTGTTATTGTTCAGTTTAATTATTTACGATTATTTGTTTTTCTAGTATTAGTAGTTGTCTTATTGATGAAAATATCCATGGAAGAAGGGTTTATGGAAAGGAAATTTGGTGATGTTTATTTGGAATATAAAAGGAGCTCTGCACGGTTGATTCCTTTTGTTTATTGACAGGTTTCTTCTTCGAAAGCCTAAAATCAGATGGACAAGATACTTCAAAACTGCATTATTGTGAAATGTTGGTAATTTTTTTGTGTATAAAATTATAAAAATTTAAATTTACAGCTATTTAAACATATTACTTTTAAAATATTATACATTTTTTAATATAAATATTTTGAAGATTAATATTTTTTGTTTACCTTAGCAGTAGAAATAAAATTTTAAAATCTTTTCTTTTCACCAATTAAACTACTCCAATATGAATTTAACTTTCAATGAATTGAGAACTATTAAGCACAGTTTACCAACTGGTAGTGTTTCTAGAATTGCTGAGAATTTGAATATTTCTGAACAAACTGTTCGGAATTTTTTTGGCGCAAAAAAACTACAAAATGGGGGAAAAGTCTCGTGGCATTTACGACCAGGTCCTGATGGTGGGATTGTAAATATTCAAGATGATTCAATTTTAAACGCAGCTTACAGTATTTTGAGAGAAGGAGAAGGGAAATAAAATTAAAAACGGTTTCAACATGATTTGTTGAAACCGTTTTTACTTACATCTTAAGATAAAAATCCTTTGTAAGATCCATATAATCTTGGGTGTAGTCGTTTCTTTTATCAAACTGGATAATCAATTCTGATTCAAGACATTCTTTCTTGGTCTTTTCAAATTGAAGAAGTAGCCTTTCTATAGGTTTTCCTTTCTTTGATTTGACATGGATTTTTTTTGTACAAAATAATCCAATTTTGTTTGCTTTCTCAATCAATTTTCGACCTTCATTCCTTGGTTGGATAGTAGAAAATATTCCACTAGGATTTAATAAAATTGCTATGGAATAAAGCATTTCATCTTGGGTCAATGTGGAGGTGTGTCTTGCATTTTCTCTGCTTTCGCCTTTAGGTAAGGTTCCATTATTGAAGAAAGGTGGATTGGAGAGTATGGCATCATATTTTTCTGAAGTATTTTTTGTAAAGGCTTGGAGTGAAATATGTTGGATAGAAATTCTTTCAAACCATTTACAGTTTCTAATATTTTTATTGGCTTGAAGAAATGCAGACTCATCAATCTCAATTGCATGAATTTTTGATGTAGAATTTCGTTGTGCAGCCATAATTGCAATCACACCTGTACCTGTGCCGATATCTAAAATATTTTGGGCGCTTGAGACATTAGCCCAAGCACCCAAAAGAACCCCATCGGTTCCAATTTTCATAGCCGTTTGATCTTGATAGATTTCAAACTGCTTGAATTTAAAAGGTTTTTTATTCTTCAAGGATGACATTGTCAATATTAAATCCTGTTGTATTTGAATCCTTATTTCCTTCGTATTTAAATGCAACTTTTACGTTATCTGTAGAAAAATAATCTTGCAAATTGATATTTCCTGAAGGAACCCATTCATACCATTCATTGGCATCCGTGGGTAAAGTACAGGTAACTTCTGTCCAATTTGCACTTCCTAGATTTGATCCATCAAAGTCATTTGAAATCCAAATGGATAATCCACCTGTTTTCCAGTGATGTTGTGCTGATTCAAATTTGAACGTTTTGGCGGTAGTTGCATCAAAACTTGGTGTAATGAGCCAAATTGTATTTTCTGTTTCAACAGCTTGATATGCTGAAACGGATGCGTATTCTTTTCCTTCAAAATTATTGGCAAACCATCTTTGCTCGTCAGATCCTACCTCCGCAATATTCGTCCAACCACTAAGGTCTAAGATGTCGTATTTTGTTAGACCGTCGAAGGTTTCTTCGAAGATAGCGGTTCCACCACCGCCGCCACCATCAGTACATCTTGGACTTGTCATTTCTAAATCACTAGGATCTCTTACAATCAGTTGGTTTGTTCCTTTATAGGTAGTCAAAATCCCTACGAATGACCCATTTCCCGTTGGTGTCAATTGGTCTGCAAAATCAGCATATCTACTTGTTCTAATGACTATATTATTGGGTGTATCTTCGCAATCGGTTAGTGTTCTATTTAAATCGGCATTCCCTGCGTCAGCGAAGGTTTTTCCAGAATCGGCAGAAACAAATTCTACTCCCGTGACTTTAATTAGCGTTTGTAATTTGGCTGAACCAATATCCTTTAATGGAAATTCTTCCATAACTACATCATTGTTTGATGTTCCTATAACAATAACATTTGCAATTTGCGATTCATTTATTCCTCCAAATCTAGTTTCACCATCTTTTTCATAAGTAGAACCGATTCCAATTAATTCATTATTATCACCCAAATCTAAGCCATCACATTTTACAGCAATCTTTTTTCCAATAGTTAATCCTTTAGAATTTAGATCCGTAGCGTTAATTTTTACATTAATTCCACCCGTTGCATCTTGAATAATGATTTGTTTGTACAAATTCCCACTAGCATCATCTCCAATAATTACTCCTTCAATAATTTTACCACCACTTAAACTTTCAAAATTTCCTAGAGTATGCAAAGCTTTCAATTCAGCAATAGTCGTATTGGGAGTTGTATCACCACCACCACCAATTGATCCACATCGTTCTCCATTTAACGGCAATTCTTCAGGAGTTCGAATGAAAAACTGTTTTGTAGTACCAAATTTCGTGTAAACTCCAATCGCTGTTCCTTTTCCTTCTGGTGTTAATTCTGAAGCGAAAGAAGCATAACCGCTTGTTCTTGCAACGATTTGATTCCCATTGCAATCTTCCATTGTACGGTTTGTATTTACTTTATCGACGGCAAATACTTGACCTGCATCTGAATTTGCAAATTGAACATTTTCCAATTTAATCAATGTATGTAAATCTTTATCCGAAAGTTGATCGATGGTCATTAATTTAGGTTCGATGGTATTATTTAGTTCTCCAATTACAATAAAATCAGGAACTAAAGCCGATTCAATACCATTTACTCTATCTCCATCAACACTTCCCCCAATTCGGATACTACCATTGTAATCCCCCATGAAGAGACCATTGCATTTAATATAAACTTTTCTACCAATAGGGTAGGTGACATAAAGATTTCTATCGTTGATTAATATTTCTATTCCACCAGTCGCATCTTGAATGAAGAAAGATTTATAGGCGTTTCCTGTAGCATCATCCGCCACAACTATTCCTTCAATAATTTTATCTCCAGAAAGTGTTTCAAAATCTCCCGAGATATGAAGTGCCTTCAAATCCGCAATAGTCGTATTGGTATCTAAGGTTTCAAAAACTTGTGCTGGTGGCTCGTCAAATTCCAAATCAACACATCCCAAAAAAGAGAATAGACCAAGGATTGCAATAAATTTAAATATATTTTTCATGATAGTATTTTTATTAAGAGGTGTTTAATTTTTATCTAAATGAATATCTTACACTAAAATAGAAGTTCGTTCCTTTTGCATAATAATATTTTGCTGGAAATTTATCTACATTTTTATCTCGAGAATCAAATCTAAGCTGCTCTCTTCCCATACCAATTATATTGGTGTTATTCAACACATTATTTAAAATGAAATTGAAATAAACAAAATGGTCATAATCAATTCGTATTGACTTTCTGAAAGAGAGATTTAAAACAAACCCAGAATTAGCCTTTTCTTGATAAATGATTTTTTTAAATAAATCACTATCAGGATCAATTTTGATGTCAATATTATCTGTTTCTAGTGCTTCTGTCGTTCGTCGATCAGGGTTGGGTTCTATCCAATTATTATCTTCATAAGCAACTGCTAAATTCACAGCATAATGTTGCTTTCCTTGATATTCCAATTCTGTAGTTGCAATCGTTTGTGGTGATCCTGGCACATAAAAGTTTTTAAGATAAACCGTTCTATCTGTAGCAAGATTTTCTGCATTATTATCTCTAGAAATCAATACTTTTGGTCTTGATGTATAAATGTGCTGTCCTATACCTAAAGCCCCTTTCCAAAATAAACCTTTGTAGATTTTCACATTGTAAGCCGCTTCAATACCTGTATGTTTGGTGTCAATTCCAGTCATGATATAGTTTACAAAGGATTGTTCACCATCATGGTAAAAACTTGTAGATTTAGTCTGATTTTTTCTAGTTGCAAAATAACCATTGATTTCAAAATTAAAATCCCCTGTTCTATGTAAATATCCAAAATCCCCTGAAAGAATTTCTTCATTATTCAAATTGGGTGCAAATTCATTTCTAGTACGAGCAGAAACCATTGAATTTCTAAAATAAGGAGCTTTTGTACTCATAGATCCGTAAGCATAGAAAATATGCCTTGGATTTAGTGAATATGCAGTACCTGCTTTTAATCCATAGTTTGTGAATTTAGGTTTTTCAGAATCTCCAAAAGAATTATCAGGAAACTTACCGTTTCTATAATTACCTGTTCTCCAAAATTGAGTTTGTGAACCTTCTACACCTATATTACTATCGAAATGCCCAAAAACCCCTCGAAGTTGAGTCCAAGCACTTGTTTTATTAATAGTAATGTCATAATCGTAACCAAATCGGTCTCCTAGATTTGCTACGTGATTGGGAACATCCAGATTGGTTTGTTGAATTTCGATATTACCAGGAATATCTCTTTCCGCATATTTATCAATGTCATAATAGTAATCCCCACCTAATAAGTCTTCAATGGTTTTATAATTTTCAGCCTTATATTTTTGATAAGAAACTCCTGCTTGCAAAGTGATATCATTGGTCAGCTCATATCCAATTGTCGAGTTGCCATTCAAACGAGTACCATCATAATGTCGTCCTTCTAAGGTGTACAAAGACCGATTTCCCGTAGTTGTATTTCCAGATTCACCATTTGTGTTTTCAACAGTAAATTCATTATTTCGATTGATGTAATAAAATTTATCCCAATCAATTTGTCTCAGTTTCTCATTTTGACTCAAAGCATCATAAATAGCCTTTTTACTATCTTCTGTAGTAGCATAAGACGGTAATTTTCTATAATAATCAGGTCTTGGATCAGGTGCATTGTACCAATCCAGGGCAGTATCATAATAGGTTCCCCCTTGATAAAGGATTGCCGTGCTCCAAGAGAATTTGCGACTATTGTATTTATGTCTCAATAAACCAACGGGTTGATTTGAATATGCATTTCTGGAATTTCTTTTTTCCCCATTTTGATATCCCCAATATGGATTATAAAAATTGGTACCAGCTATATCGTACATTTCCTGTACAGTTGCCCCTGCTTTTCCACGTTTGGAAGGAGCGCCAAAGATAGCCATACCGATGATGTGTTTTCTTTTAATACGTTTATCAACAGATAAATAATATGAATAACCATCATAAAAAGTTCCAGGAATATAAGCTTCTTCAGTCCATCTATGAGACCCAGAAGCAGCAATAGCCCAACCACCTTTCAACCAGCCAGAGACATAAGAAGCCATAATTCTATGCCTATAGTTGTTGTTATTGGTTTCAGATAATGATAAGTTGACCCCTTTTCTTTGATTGGAAGCCATGATATCCATATTGACACCACCTGCCAATCCGCCAAAACCAAAATCCATTGGAACAGGAAGATTATGTTCTTCGACACCTCTGGTCATATCATTTAATCCGCTCCACATACTCCAAGGTCCTCGACCACTTTCAAGATCCATTACAGGGATTCCATTAAGATAATAGGGTTGTTGATAATTTTGATATCCTCTTTCATTGAATCTTAGGAAACCCAAATTAAAACCAGACACATAAGTAAATAGTCTTTTTGATGCACTTAATTTGTACATAATAGGTTTGATGTCATGCCCATCCTCTTGAAAATCTGTTTCAGAGAGTTTTATAATTGGGATTGAATCTTTTTTAGATTTTTCTGTTTGAGCTGAAATTGCGGTACTTAGCAAAACCATGCTGATAATCAGAAAAATACTATTTTTTAATAGCTGCGTAGGTAACATAAATTTGTTTTAGTATTTTATTCATGCAAATATAGGAATAAATAATTTTTAAATGTGAATTATGAAATAGTTATATCATTATTGTAGCGGACAATTTGAAAAGATATTTATTTAGTCGACGGATACTCACGTTTTTAATTTTGGTGCGTTTTTTTAATATCAAATGATATTTTAAATGTCCTAGTAATTGGTTTTCGCCAATCATTTTTTAAAAAACGCCTTATGAAGAATATAATTTTGCATATATTTATTTTTATGTCATAATTATTGGAAAGGATTAAAAATAATTTATTTCTAAATAAATTAGTTAAATCCTTTATATATGTAGTTTAACAATTTGAAATCTCGATAAATAATTCTGTTAATATTATTTTTTTACTTTTTTTTATGAAAAATGTGCATTATTCAAAAAAAAGAATTATATTTGTATCGTGTTTTAAAAAACGCAATCTAAAATTAACTACAACTACTAACTACAAATTATTACTACGTTTTGATGTTTACGCATTGAAATAGTCCTGTGACTACCAAACTTAATTTTCTATTTTTGATTTTCAACCAAAGAAGATTATGTTAAGGTACTTTACAATCGTTTTATTTTTCTTATCGACATTTTTCGTTTCTGCACAGAGTCAAGATTTATCTGATTATTATGTAGCAGGAATTGGCTTTTACAATCTTGAAAATTTGTTTGACACAAATGATGATGAAGATGTGAAAGACGAAGAATTCACTCCAAATGGAGCGAAAGCTTGGGATACAGATATTTACAATCAAAAGTTGACAGATTTAGCTACTGTGATTTATGGATTAGGAACAGAACAGACTCCAGATGGACTAGCTTGTTTAGGTGTTTCTGAAATTGAAAATGAAAAAGTACTTCTAGATTTGGTTGCTCAACCAGAATTAGCTTCAAGAAATTATAAAATTATTCATTATGATTCTCCAGATACAAGGGGAATTGATGTTGCTTTTTTATACCAACCAGATTATTTTACACCAACTAGCTCAAAATCTATACCGGTTGCTTTAGACGGAAGTCCAACTAGAGATGTATTATTGGTTAGTGGAGTTTTCGATGGTGAAAAAATGCACTTTATTGTTAATCACTGGTCTTCAAGAAGAGGTGGGGAAAACGTATCAGGTCATAAAAGAATCAAAGGAGCTCAATTATGTAAAGGAATTATTGATTCTTTATCTGCTTTAGATTCAAATGCTAAGATTGTTATAATGGGTGATTTAAATGATGGTCCTAAAAACGAAAGTGTTAAAAATCATTTAGGAGCGAAAGGGAAAAAGAAAGATGTTAGTCGAGGTGATTTATACAACCCAATGTTTATGTATTATATGACTGGAGTTGGATCGTTGGCACACAGAGATTCATGGAATATATTTGATCAGATTATTTTATCTTCAGGATTAGTTTACGGAAGACCTGATGGATATAAGTATTATAAAACTAGAATTGAAAATAGTACAAAACTTGTACAAAAATTAGGTAAATATAGAGGTTATCCAAGAAGAACATTTTCAGGGGATAATTATCAAGGAGGTTTTAGTGACCACTTCCCTGTGTACGTTTATATTGTGAAACCTGTAAAATAATATTTGACTTTACCCCCTTAAAGCACAAAACAAAACCTAAATCTACTTAGTAGGTGGACAATTTATAAAACACCTACTTAAAAAGATTATCTCGCAATGAGATAATCTTTTTGCATTTATAGAGAATACATTATATTCCAAAGTCATCCAATTTTTATAGTTTTCTTCCAGACACATATCAAAAAATACTTATTTTCTAATTTCTTATTTTTTCTCCATTTGAATATAATTCAATCCATAAACTTTATATATCTTTGCTGCATAAATATGTAATCTATGAAAAGCAGTAATGAAACATTAATTTTGGATTTCTCCAATTCAAGAATAGCTTTTTCGCATCTATCAGATAGTGAACTGAAAAAAGTGTCTTGGTTGTTTTATACAATGAATAAGCAATGGTTAGTGGATATCGGAGCAAAAGTGGGCATGAAAGCCATCAAAATGAATTTACCTTTTGTTGAGGGAATTATTAAATCAACAATTTTTGACCAGTTTTGTGGGGGAACGACATTATTAAATTCAGAACCAACCATCGCATTGCTTGCAAATTATGGTGTACATACGGTATTGGATTATGGTGCAGAAGGTAAGGATGAAGAGCAGGCTTTTAATAAAACAATGAACGAAAACAGAAGAGCTATCGATTTTTCTAGTACTAATGATAACGTTTCAATAATAAGTACTAAAATTTCGGGGCTTGCTCCCAATTCACTGCTTAAAAAAGTCCAAATTAGGAAAGGAATTACTTGGGATGACCTAAAAGCTTATCGAATTCTGCTGAAAAGAATAGACTCAATTTGTCATCGTGCTTCCGAAAAAGGAATTTCTGTTTTTATTGATGCGGAAGAAACTTGGATTCAAGATACAATCGACCATCTAGTCAATCTTATGATGGCTAGGTACAATAAATCTAAAGTAGTCGTTTATAATACTTTTCAAATGTATAGAAAAGATAGTCTTCAAAAAATAGTAGATTCTTATAACTTGGCTAAAGAAAAGGGCTATTTACTAGGAGCAAAATTAGTGCGGGGTGCTTATATGGAAAAGGAGCGGGAACGGGCGAAAGAACAAAGTTATCCTTCTCCAATTCATGTTACGAAGGATGCAACGGATGATGCATATAACATGGGAATTCGCTTTTGTCTAGATAATTTGGATGTGATATCTTGTTCTGCTTCCACACATAATGCAGAGAGCAATTTATTGATGGCTAAATTAATCGACGAAAAGGGCATTGACAAGTTGGATTCTAGAATCCATTTTTGTCAGTTATTTGGAATGAGCGATGCGATCACTTTTAATCTTGCGAATGCGGGTTATCGTGTTGGAAAATATGTTCCGTATGGTGCTGTTGCAGAAGTTATTCCATATTTGATTCGTAGAGCAGAAGAAAATTCTTCTATAAAAGGAGATATGAGCAGAGAATATGCAATGGTTATGAAAGAAATTAAACGACGTAAATTGGATTAAGTAATTATTGAAATTGTCAAAGAATAGTATTAAAATAGTTTATGAATCGAATTTATATAAGTTTAATCGTATTAATAGTATCATTTTCAAGTTGTACTGATAAGGAATATATCAAGTCAATTGAAAATCATCGTAAGGAATACCTTGCTGATTTTTTGAAGCCACGGGGAAGATCTCCATTGTCTCAGGAATCCATCCAATATGTTGAGTTTTTTGAACCCAATAAATCATTCATTGCAAAGGCAAATGTGACAATTATTGAAAATGCGCCTGTTTTTAAGATGGCAACTTATTCTGGGAAACAACTGGATTATCAAAAGTATTGCGCAGCTGATTTTAATCTCAATGGGCAAAAATTAACTTTATACTTATACAAAAATTTGCGTTTTCAAAATCATCCTGAATATAAAGATAGATTGTTTTTACCCTTTAAGGACGATACCAATGACGAAACTACTTATGGTGGTGGAAGATATTTGGATTTTGATATTTCAGATATAGAAAATAATACTTTAGTCATTGATTTTAATAAGGCTTACAATCCTTATTGTGCTTATTCAGATAATTGGTCTTGTCCAATTCCACCAAGTGAGAATCATTTGCCCGTTGAGATAAAGGCGGGGGAAAAGGCATTTAAGGGGCATTAAAACTAGAGACCAATCAATCAATATTTGTTTGTTTAAGAATATTTTCTAAATCTTCAGGTGTGTCTATCCCTGTTGTATCTATATCCGTCAATCCTACACCAATAGCATAACCATGTTCTAGCCATCTAAGTTGTTCCAATGATTCTGATAATTCTAGTGGAGTTTGCTGGAGTTTTGAAATTTCCTTTAACGTATTGATTCTATAGGCATAAAGACCAATATGTTTGAAGTAAGAATGTAATTCTATCCATTGGTCTTTTGGTTGATTTCTCATAAAAGGAATAGGATTTCTAGAGAAATAAAGTGCTTTTTGATTTTTATCTTTTACCAATTTCACTACATTGGAATCGAACAATTGTTCTGATTGAGTGATTTTCTTTGATAAGGTTGCAATTTCTAACTCTTGGTTTTCTTTTAGTAACTTAATTACAATATCAATTTGCGAAGGGGCAATAAAGGGTTCATCCCCTTGAATATTAACGATTATATTGTGTTTTGAATGTGTTTTGATAATTTCAGAACAGCGATCTGTACCCGTTTTGCAATCTTCACTTGTCATTTCAACTTTTCCGCCAAAAGCAATTACCGCATCAAATATTCTTTTGTCATCCGTTGCTACAATGACATCATCTATGAGCGAAGCCTTATTGGTTTGTTCCCAAACTCTTTGTATCATCGTTTTACCACGAATATCTATTAAAGGTTTTCCAGGGAAACGACTTGAAGCAAAGCGGGCAGGAATGATTCCTAATGTTGACATTGTTATATTATTATAAAAAATAGTTAGATTTTAAAAACTTCAAACAAGTTACAAAACTTTTCCATTTGAAATGATTACATTTGCAAAGATAATAAATGAATTGACACTATGAGAAAATTTTATATCCTCCTTTTTATGATATTTATGTTGATATCTAATTCTGGTTTTTCACAAGTATTACCTGATACTGTTTTTTTAACCCTTGGTCCAAAAAAAGAAAAACTGATTGACCATGTTGTTTGTCGTGGACAGACATTGTATTCCATTGCTCCTTTTTATGGGTTGATGCCTCAGAATGTTTTGAATGCCAACAAACAATTGGATATGAATGCTTTAAGAGTTGGGCAAATATTAAAAGTTCCAATTCCCAATATCGCCATCACCCGTTTTAAAAAAGATGGATTTGTCGATAGTTTGAAAGTGCCTTTGGTTTATAAGGTGAAGCACGGGGAAACGCTTTATACCATTTCTAAAAAATATTTCCGAATGCCTATTGATACTATTATGCAACGAAATAATCTGATGAATTATCATTTATCTGTAGGAATGCCTTTGCATATTGGATGGATGGATAAGAGGGGAGTGCCGGATAGTATTCAGATGAAAATTAAACGGATTTTTACAAAAAAAATGCTTACGGAAGAAGATTATAAACGGAAAAATAAAGAAATTCTTGATTTTGATCAACAAGGTATCGCTTTTTGGCAAAAAGGTGCAAAATCTGGTGGGCGTAGTATGACTTTACATAGAACTGCAAAAATAGGTTCAATGATTACGATAATAAACCCGATGACAAAGAAGAAAATTCGTACAAAAGTTGTGGGAAGAATACCACCTGTTTTTCCTAGAGATGTTATTTTAGTATTGTCTCCTAGTACTGCTAGGCGTTTAGGTGCGGTGGATGCTAGGTTTTATGTTAAGATTAAGTATTAATAAGATATCTCCATTTTAGAATAAAAATTATGTATTTTTGACGTATGAATGAAAAGGAATTAAAAAGGCAAATACAAGTTGAAATTGATACTGCATATTTATATAATGTTTTATC
>CAMZLN010000249.1 GCA_947311465.1 uncultured Saprospiraceae bacterium | reverse complement strand
TCACCTAGATTTTGCACAGGCTAAATCGACTAACCTTCTCAACTCTCCTACTATTCAGCTGCAAATAAGGGAGAAGTGGAGACAGAATTGCCAATGCAATTCTTTGGTGAGCAGTTGAGTTGCTATGCGGACATGTACCTACCTATTAATTTTCATTGTGTATTGATATTTTAAAATAAAATTCAAGAACAACTTGTCAAGAATTTTACAAATGAGTAAAAGCATTTTATATTATTCAATTTCTTTTAAAACAAAGTTGTATCTTTACATTACAACATGAGAAAATGATTTCACAAAAGACAATACAAGATATTTTTGACACCGCCAAAGTAGAAGACATTGTGGGGGATTATGTCGATTTAAGAAAACGTGGGGTCAATCTATTGGGCTTATGCCCTTTCCATAATGAAAAAACCCCTTCTTTTACGGTAAGTCCTGCTAAAAATATCTATAAATGTTTTGGGTGTGGACAAGGGGGTGGACCTATTCAATTTCTGATGGAACACGATAGTATGACCTATCCTGAAGCTTTGCGAAATTTAGCAGTACGATATGGAATTGAGATTGAAGAAGATGAATCCAATGAAAAAAATGCGGAAGAACGACAGCTCATTGATAGTTTATATATCATCAATAATTACGCTTTAGATTTTTACAAAAAAACGCTTTTTGAAACCGCAGAAGGCAAGTCCGTTGGATTAAGTTACTTTAAAGAACGTGGATTTAACCAAGCAACTATTGAGAAATTTGGTTTGGGAATTACATTCAACAGTCCTGATGCATTGACAAAATCCGCAGTTAGTAATTCTTATAATATTGAATTGCTTAAAAAATTGGGGCTAACATCAAAACATGGTAGAGATTTCTTTAGAAACCGTGTCATGTTTCCAATCCATCATGTCAATGGTAAAGTAATCGGATTTGCAGGAAGAATATTGAAGCCTGACAAGAAGGCACCTAAATATTTGAATTCTCCTGAAACGGAAATTTATCACAAAAGTAATGTACTTTATGCATCACATCTTGCTAAGGGGCCGATGCGTAAAAAGGACGAGTGTATTTTGGTAGAAGGATATACGGATGTCATTTCTTTGCATCAAGCGGGAATTGAAAACGTAGTTGCATCTTCTGGAACATCATTGACGGTGGGTCAAATAAAATTGATTCGAAGATATACGCAGAATATCAAAATCTTATATGATGGAGATGCTGCAGGAATAAAAGCGGCACTTCGTGGATTGGATTTGGTATTGCAACAAGATTTGAATGTAAAAGTGGTTTTACTCCCCGAAGGTCATGATCCTGATTCATATCTCAAGGAAGTTGGCAGTACGGCTTTTGAAACCTTTATTGATCGTCAAGCAAAAGATTTTATTCTTTTCAAAACTGATTTATTATTAAAAGAAACAGAAAATGATCCAATAAAAAGAACGGGTCTTGTAAAAGATATCGTTTCTAGTATTGCCCTTATCCCCGACCCTATCAAGCGATCCGTTTATATTCAGCAATGTTCCCAATTATTGGAAATGTCAGAGCAAATCTTGATTTCTGCTCTGAATAAGGATGTCTCTGAAGTATTGCAAAAAAAGAGAAAAGACAAAGAAAGGGAGGAGCGTCGAGCTTCTGCAGATTTTCCAACGGATGCTCCACCTGAAGGAGACACTACAGATCCAAGACCTGAAGTGCCGAGTAGAGCTGCTGACAATTATCAAGAAATGCACATTGTGAAACTTTTGATGAATGATGGGGATAAGTATTATAATGAAGAAGATAAAGTAACCGTTGCAGAATTTATCTTGGGAAATATTGAAGATATCATTGATGAATTTGACAATCCAGTTTACCAGCAAATTGTCAAAGAATATCATGCAAGTTTAATCAATGACAAACAACTAGCCCTCTCCTATTTCGTAAATCATAAGAATAAAGAAATAGCTAAATTGGCGGTAAATCTGTCATCTTCCCAATTTGAAATGAGTGAAAATTGGAAGAAACTTTGGGATATTGAACTACAAACTCAACCCATTCCTGATGAAAATTATGTGACTGACGGAATGCATGCATTGCTTCATTTTAAATTTCGAAAGATAATGAAAATGCTCAATCGAAATAAGCTTTTATTGAAGGACATCCCGTCAGGAGATAAAGATCAATTGATGAATATCATTAATAAACATCAACAACTTACTGATCTTAGAAATGAGATTGCGGCTAAGTTAAAACTGGTGATAATTAGGTAAAATTCTATAAATTATTGAGATACCAAGCAAAAGTTTCATACAAAAATATTAAAAAAGTAGCTTTCTAAGGGAATACCAGTGCTAAATACTAATTGTTTTCTACCATTTATACAGTCAATCGCACCTTTTCTGTATTGTATCCGATTTGCTTTGATAATATTCCTTATATTTGTGACACCAAAGTGTTTATTGTGAATAACAAAGTCCGATTTTCGAAAGATGGTCGGACTTTTCTTTTTGAATAATATTGATATTTACCATATTTTTCTAAATTTGTGCATCAAAGCGACCACCACTATTATTCACCAAAATCATATAATATCTAACTTTATCTTGAAATCAAAAAACATATCCGATCAAAATTACAGTTACGCCATCATCAGTATCACGATGGTGCTATTGCTATTTGGATTCTTTGGATTGGTATTGATTTATACAAAGTCGATTACCACATCATTTCAAGAAAATATAGATATTATCATTGAATTGAAAAATGAAATTGGTAAAGAAAGCCAATCTATCATTAAAAATTTACAAAAAAGTTCTTTTATAAAACCAAATTCTGTAAAATTTATAGATAAAGACATTGCTTTTAAACAGTTGAAAGAGCAACTAGGAGATGATTTGGTCCAATACGATATTAATAATCCACTTTATGATATCATCAAATTTAATGTCCTTGCGGATTACATGACTCCTGAAAAAATCAAGTCCATAAAACAAAATCTACTAAAAAATGCCAATATACGAGATGTATATTATCAAGAGACATTTTTAGATACATTGATGAAAAACATACAAAAAATTGCTTGGGTGAGTCTATTTATAGGATTCATAGGCCTAATTGTTGCTATCGCACTCATTCACAACACCTTCAAACTTGCCTTTTTTGAAAAGCGTTTCTTGATAAAAAACATGCAATTGGTAGGAGCCGATGATCAATTTATAAGTCGTCCCTTTGTCATGCAAAGTTTATATAATGGATTAATCAGTTCAATTATTTCAATATTTTTACTAGCCGTATTGGTGGTTTATATTCAAAAAGGATTTTTTAATCAATACAATGAAACAGATTTTCTCAGCATTGGTCTTCTATTTCTAGGTTTGACAATGATTGGAGTAGTCATTTCAACGGTAAGCACCTACGTAATCATTAAGAAATTTTTAATCAAGGATGTTGATGAGATGTATTGAATTTCCAATTAAAAATTCTACCTTCATACATCAAACGGAAAACTGTGAGTCACATAAAAATTGTAATCAGATTTATAAAATATTTTTTCAGAGCAAGGACGAAATACGACATCCACTCTCCCATTGTTTATGACTTCATAATGAACGTACTAGAAGATAGACGTACATTCTATATTTTTGGAAGAGCAGAAGGTAAAAGATTGTCTTTAAAGCAAAATCACACCAAAATATCTGTCACAGATCTCGGTGCTGGCTCTCTTGTAAATAACAATAAAACCAAATCAATTTCGACTATAGCTAAATCAGCCTTATCCCCTGGTTATCAATGTAAAATGTTGTTTAGGATAATAAATCACTTTAAGCCAAAAACAATGATTGAAATTGGCGCATCCCTTGGAATAGCATCTATTTATCAAAAATCAGGCTCCTTAAATGCCAAAATGATTGCACTTGAAGGTTGTCCCAATATATCCGAAGTAGCACGAAATGTTTATCAAAATTCAAATTTAGATATTAAGGTCAAAACAGGTAATTTTGATACTACCTTTAAGGAGGCTCTACTAGAATTAAAATCCATTGATTATGTCTTCTTTGATGGGAATCATCAATACCAACCGACGCTTGATTATTTTAATACTGCACTTGAACATGCGCATTCAAATTCTGTTTTTGTATTTGATGATATCCATTGGAGTTCAGACATGGAGCGTGCTTGGGAAGAAATAAGAATGCATCCAAAAGTAACGGTTGCCTTGGATTTATTTCATTTTGGGCTTATCCTTTTTCATGATGAAATCGAACACCCCATTAGAAAAAGTGTGATTCCATGGCGATATAAACCTTGGCGGAATGGGTTTTGGGGTTAATGCCTGCATTAGATATAACGAAATGAATTTCATTGGACATACCAAAAGTATTCGGTACATGACTACTTTTCCGCACACATCGCCGCCCCAACCACTCCTGCAACATTTTTCATTGAAGCTGACATGAATTCTGCTTTGATATTGATGTATTTTTCATACTGTTCAATTTTTTTACTTACGCCACCACCAATTAGAATGATATCTGGCCAAAACATTTCTTCGATATATTGCAAATATTCATTTAAGCGTTTACCCCATACCTTCCATGACAAATCTTGATTTTTTCTGACAATATTTGAAGCATATTTTTCTGAAATCATTCCGTGCATTCTTGCAAATCCCAATTCTGAATTTGGAACTAAAACCCCATTTACAAACAAAGCTGATCCTATTCCAGTACCTATGGTTAGGAGAATAACAATTCCTTTTTTAAATTCAGGCTTGCCAAAATGAATTTCCGCCATACCAGCTGCATCTGCATCATTGACAACAGAAACATTGCAATCCGTATAATCACTTAGTAATTTTTCAATATCAACTCCAATCCAAGATTTATCAATATTGGTAGCCGTTTTGACAATACCATTCATAACCACAGCTGGAAATCCACAACCAATATCTCCTTTCCAATTTAATTCGTCAACCAATTCCTTTACCTTTTCTGCAACAGCGGCAGGAGTAGCAGGTTTTGGAGTTAAAATTCTTACTCTTTTGGAAACAACTTCGCCAGAAACAACATCTACAATCGAGCCTTTTATACCCGTCCCGCCTATATCAATACCAAGAATTTTTTTTATCACAGTAAATAGAATTAACAAAAATATTTAAAAATGAGTTTAAGTTACACTTGAACATAAACCACAAAGATAGTAAACATATATAAATAAGGAAGTAGATATTCTATCTTCTGCACTAGACAACATATATTTGCATAAAAAAAGCAAAATTATGGCAAATAATTTCACAAAATGGCTCAATAATTTACCTACCATTGCAAGATTTTTTCTTGTAGCCATTGTTGTTGTATTTATTAGTTTGTTGGCTCCCAATAATACGAGATTCAAATATGAGTTTCAGAAAGGACAAACATGGAAATACAATGATTTATTTTCGACTTTTGATTTTCCGATTTTAAAAACAGAAGAAGAAATTAATCAACAGATACAATCCGTAGAATCCAACTCATCTCCCTATTATAAAAAGGATGCGAAGGTAGCGGAAAGTCAAAAAAAACTTTTTTTAAGTATATTTGATCAACAAATTGATGAAGCAAAAAGGGACAATCAATTTTCTAACGTACTTTCCAGTACAAATAAATATAGGAAATTTGGTCTGCAAATCTTAAAATCTTTATATACAGATGGGATTATTCAACTCGAAAATAATCATAAAACCCATGGATTTGTCATCAATATAGTTGAAGGAAATACTACATCTAAGCAGACTATTGAAAACATCCAATCCTTAAAAGAAGCCAAAGATAAAATTGGTGATATTCTTCCAAATAGTAAATTGGTAGAACCCGAATTTTTACTTCCCATTCTAAATACTGTCGTTAAACCAAATATATATTTTAGTCCTAGCTTGACCAAAAAGTTTAGAGAAAATCAACTTGAGAATATCATTCCTACTCAAGGCTTAGTTAAAAATGGCAGTCTAATTATTTCAAAAGATGGAATAGTAACGGAAGAAATATATCAAAAATTGGTGTCCTATAAAAAACAATATGAGCAATCTATTAGTTCAAAAAGCTCATTTCTAGGAGTATATTCAGGATACTTGTTGATTATCATGGTCATTATATCCATCTATATTTTATTTTTAAAAACACAGGAAGAAGAAATATTTTACAGTTTAAAGCATCTTATATTCATGTTTATTTGGTTTGCGGTGTTCAGTTATTTGACTTACGTGGTGAATAAGGCAGGGTTAAGTCCGTACATCATACCATTCTGTATTAGTCCGTTTATTGTGAAATATTTTTACAACAGTCGTGTCGCATTATTGACTCATATTTCCATAATTTTAATTATAAGTTTAATTGGTTCTCTAGGCTATGAATTTGTTTTTATTCAAATTTTAGCTGGAATTGTTGCAAGTTTAACATTTGAGGGAAAAAGAGATTGGAGTACTTTTTTCCAAGCCATGATGTTTATTTTTCTCACCTATGTAGTTATGTATTTTGGAATTTCTTTTATAAAAGAAGGGAAAATATCTGAAATCAATTGGACGCCCTACAGCTATTTAATTATTGGGAGTTTTTTATTGATGCTCGCCTATCCATTAATTCCTTTGATAGAAAAATTATTTGGTTTTACCACTTCAATCGCTCTTGTAGAACTTTCAGATATCAGTAGACCATTGCTGAAAGAATTGTCAATGAAGGCACCTGGAACATTGCAACACTCCTTGCAAGTAGCCAATCTCGCAGAAGCAGCTGCCAACAAAATCAATGCAAATGCGCTCTTGATAAAAGTAGGTGCGTTGTATCACGATATTGGAAAAATGGCTAATGCAGAATATTTTATTGAAAACCAACCTCCTAGAAATTTTCATGATGATTTGACAAATTTTGAAAGTGCAGAAATGATTATTGGTCATGTTACCAAAGGTGTGGAAATGGCCAAAAAAGCAGGCTTGCCCAAAGTGATTATTGATTTCATTGAAACCCATCATGGTACGACCAGAGTAGAATATTTTTATCGAAGACAAAAATTAGATTTTCCTGATCAAGAATTTGATGAAACTTTGTTTGTCTATCCTGGTCCAAAACCAAGTACAAAGGAACAAACTATTTTAATGATGGCAGATTCTATTGAAGCTTCTTCAAAAAGTTTAAAGAATCCCACGGCTTCCGATATTGATAATTTAGTGGATAAAATTATTGCATCAAAAATAACACATGGTCAATTTCAATTATCGGCATTAACATTTAAGGAAATTGAGCAATGCGCCAATGTGTTTAAGAAATTATTGAAGAATATAAATCATGTGAGGATTGAGTATCCTAAGGAAGTGGATTAGGAGAGTGGAGAAGGTGAGACGGAATCAACTTCGTTGATTCCTGGGTTATAAGGTGAGTTGGTTTTTATTCATAAATAGATTTTAATTTAGAAATCAGGTACACGTCAGCATAGCACTCACCTACTCATCTAGATTGTCGTTAAGACAATCGACTCACCTTCTAAACTATTAAAAATAACAATATCATCCAATAATTTGAAAATAATAGGAATCATATTATCTTTACGATTTAAATTCAGTTTAGAAAATTCTGAACAGAATCACATTTAATAAGCACAAAAACATAGTAAATAAAAAATGGAAAAAGTACACAAAAAATTAAATCAACTGGCCGCAACAGCAATTTGTGGTAATGATATAAGTTCATCCGTATTATATGTATCCGCCTTAGCCATCGCTTTTGCAGGTCAATATGCTTGGGTTACATTGCTTATTGTATCTTTTGTATTATTCTTATTTCGAAAAATATATGGAGAAGTTGTAGGGGCTTTACCATTAAATGGAGGAGCCTATAATGCATTATTAAATACAACAAGTAAATCAACAGCATCTTTTGCCGCCACGCTCACTTTGTTGTCCTACATGGCTACTGCCGTTATTTCAGCCAATGAAGCCATTCATTATTTGCATCATATCATACCGTCAATGCCCATAATAATCACAACCATTGTATTGCTTAGTATTTTTGCTATTTTAGCAATAGGCGGTATTTCTGAATCAGCGAAAGTGGCGATAGGGATATTTATATTTCATTTAAGTTCCTTAGCCATATTAAGTGTATTTATTTTTTACTATTTATTCCAAACAGGAACAGCTACATTTTTTGAAAACTGGCATTTACCGCTTGCAGGTAATGGATCTATAAGTAATGCAATATTTTTAGGATTTGCTGCATCTATGTTAGGTGTGTCTGGATTTGAGAGTTCTGCAAATTTTGTAGAAGAACAAGAAAGTGGTGTTTTTCCAAAAACATTAAAAAACATGTGGATAATAGTCAGTGTCATCAATCCTTTAATGGCGCTATTTGCATTATCCCTTTTTACAATTCCTGTACTGCAAAGTGATGAGTATCAAAATACGCTTTTAATAGAAATGGGTCAACATGTAGGTGGACAAGGTATAGCTTACTTAATTTCAATTGATGCTTTTCTAGTACTAAGTGGAGCAGTCTTGACCAGTTTTGTAGGGGTTACTGGATTGCTTGAAAGAATGACACTAGATAGAATTATGCCTCCCTATTTTCTTAAGAAAAACAAGAAAGGGAGCTCATATCGAATTATCGTTATGTTTTTTATATTATGTGTATCAGTACTTTTGATTACAAATGGAAACGTAAAATTACTGGCAGGTGTATATACGATTTCCTTCTTATCCGTGATGGCTCTTTTTGGAATTGGAAATATACTTTTAAAAATTAGAAGAAATACACTCCCACGTCCTGAAAAGGCTTCTTGGTTTGCTGTAATTATCGCAATTGGTGCAGTTCTTACAGCGCTAGCAGGAAATATAATGATGCCAGCCAAAGATGGATCTGCCAGTAATTTAATGGTGTTTTTATACTATTTTATTCCATCAATTCTTTTCATTATAATCATGTTGAACAGAACGGGACTGCTAAAATTAGTATTGAAAGCTATAGATGCCATCTTTGATCCGATTAGGAGATACATTATTCGATTGGATAGGAATATTCAAAAAACTATCGATGGGATTAATTCACAAGAGTTTGTCTTTTTTACAAAAAGAGATAATATTTCAACGCTCAATAAAGTGATGATGTATATTTCTAAAAATGAACATACAAGGAGAATTAAAATTGTTATTGTAACCAATGAGAAAAACAAAATTCCAGAAAAATTAGCCGAAGAAATAGACTTTTTAGATAGAGAATATCCTGAAATTGATATTGAATTTGTTGTTGAAAAAGGTACTTTCTCTCCTGAATTAATTAAGGCATTATCAGAAAAATGGAATATTCCAATTAACTTCATGTTTATCGGTTCTCCAAGTGGTAAATTCCCTTATAAAATAGAAGAGTTAGGTGGGGTTAGGTTAATCATTTAAGTTGTTGAGAAGGTTAGCCGATTTTGCCTTTGCAAAATCTAGGTGAGTTTACCTACAACAGGTAGGCAGTTGAGCCAACTAGATGTTACCAGGCGAATGAAATTTATTTCATTTCAGTAGTGCTCCTAAACCAATTTAGCTAAGCCTATTGACGAAATAAATTTCATCAGACTGTACCTACAACAGGTAGGAAGGTGAGTTGGATTTTATTAAAGTAAATTGTTGCTAGGAAATGGAGGACGGACTTCAGTCCGTTGTAATATTCAGTTAGCCATTATTGACGAAATAAATTTCATCAGACCTTGCATCTAAATAGGAAAATCTATGAATCAAGATACAATTACACAACACATAGCAGCAATCAAAACATTGTTAACCGATAAAAACTATGAATTAGCTGAATCAAAATGCCATGAACTATTGGCTAATGATCCCCATAATTTAGATGCCGCTCTTTTTCGGTTTCATGCGGTCTTGGGACAAAATAAATTTAAAGAATTGACTGAAATTTCATTTGGAATTTATGCTGATACCAAAGATGAAGATATTTTTGCATTGACTTGGGAGAATTTATATTTTAAAAAAGAAAATGAAATAGCACTTTCCTTTTGCGATGAAATCCTTTCAAAATTTCCTAATTTTGAGAGAGCCAAACTTTGGAAAGGATTGACCTACAACCAAATGGGAAAGGTAGAGCAAGGTTTTGAAGTATGGAACGATATCCCAATAGATCATCCAAGATATCTTGACGTGTTAAATAATTCAGGATTGATTTATGAAGATTTTGGTCAATTGGATGAAGCAAAAAAATATTATTCTAGTGTAATTGATTCCGAAATTGATGGCAACAAAGCCAAAGCGTATGCTAGTGTTAATTTAGGAAATTTACTCAAAGAGACCCATCCCAAATCTGCTGTCCCCCATTTCGAGAAAGCTATATTTTATAGCGAACAAGCGGAATTTTCTTTTCCTGCTGCGTATTTCAATTTAGGCGATACCTATTACAAAATAGGAAAATATAATATGGCTAGTGATTACTTACAACAATCTATTGAATTAAATCCCAGTAATTTGGACGCCTATGTGCAATTGATGAATTGTTTTAATCGATTGGGAGATAAAAAGAGTATGCAGAGGGTAAAGCGACGAGGAATAGATGCGGCTCAAAAATATGGCTTGGATTGGGTAGGAAATAATAAATGAAACTAATTTTATCAAAAATCGGTACTTTATAATATTCTATTAGAAAAATTCAAAAATAGGACATCACAACAGATATGAACAATAAAAAATGGTGCAATTCCAATATTATTTTGTTTATTTGTAATCAATTACCTAATCACCGATTTTGAAAGTCAAAAAATTCAACACATACAAATCATTTTTAATTGCACTTATTTCAAGTGTAATTATAGTCCTTTCTAGTAGTAATATCCAAGCACAAAGTATCATTGATATTGTCAAAGAAAAACAAAAAGAAGCACCAACAAAATTCATCTTCTTCGCAGATAGCTTACTCTTTTACAATACAACATTAAGTAATGAAGAAATAGCACAAATCAAATACCATCAAATATATGCCTACCAAAGAAACTCCAATTATGAAAAATCATTAGATCTTTTAGACGAGATATTTCCTACGCTTAAAAAAGACTCCAGGTTATTTGTTAAAGCTTTGGTACTTAAATCTTATGCACTCTGCTATCTACGCAAATACACAGAAGCGACTAGTGATGCGCTTCATGCCTTATCCATTTCAAAGCAAAATGGTTTTGATGATCTGATTATTTCTGCCAACGGGGTCTTGTCATTTGTGCATTATTCAAACGGAGATTACATCTCATCACTTAGTTTCTTGAATAATTCCGTAGAATTTTTAAAAAAAGATAAGGACTCAATGGCATTGTCATCCACTTATAATAATATCGCAATTATCTATAAAAATATGACCGATTATGAAAAGGCAATTTCATATAATACAAAGTCACTAAATCTTAGCATTGCGTCACATGACCCGGTTGGAGTTGGAAAATCTTATAGCAATCTTGGGAGAATCTATGAAGAACAAGTAAATATTGAAAAAGCACTAGATTTTTACAATAAAGCAATCGAACACAACACAAAAAATAATCTTTCAAATAGTATTCCCTACAGAAATATAGCCGATATTTATATCAAACGAAAAGAATTTGACAAAGCAGATACAGTTTTGCTAAACGCATTGAAAATTGAAAACCGCAATAAGAATTATTCTGAAATTAAAAAAATATACTCTACACTTCTAAAAAATGCTATCTTAAACCAAGCATTTATAAAGGCTTTGGAATACATGACCAATCTTCAAGAAATCAACGTTATTAACAACAAAAAGACAAATGAAGAGAAAAGTAAAATGCTTGAAAATCAATATAAACTATTTCAAAGCAAATCAGAGGTAAATCAATTGATTCGTATCAGTAATAAAAATAAAATCATTTTTGGAATTTCCTTTGGATCCCTAATTTTACTATTTTTGGTTTGGTATCAGATTAATAAAAACAAACAATTGGTCAACCAAAGAGAAAAGCTAAATCTTGAACAAATTGTTTTGAGGTCACAAATGAATCCACATTTTATTTTCAATGCGCTTTCTGCCATTCAAAACTCACTTTTGGATCATGAACCCCTCAAATCAGCAACTTATTTATCCAGATTTGCAAAATTGATACGCCAAAATTTTGATTTCATCAACCAATCAACAATTTCTTTAGAAGATGAAATCAATGCCTTGGAAAACTATATGGATACTCAAAAAATGAGATTTAAAGATAAATTTGACTACGAAATAATAGTTGACCAAGATATAAACATAACCCTTTTGGAAGTTCCTCCGTTATTAATACAACCCTTTATCGAAAATTCTATTGAACATGGATTTAAAAACAAGAAGGATAAAGGGCTTATTATCATTAAAATTTATAGAAATGAAAATAAGATTTGCTATGAAATAATTGATAATGGTTCTGGATTTAAAGCATCTAATCAAAGCAAGAGAGAACATGCACTAGACATTTTTAAAAAACGACTAAAACTACTTGGCAATAACGACGAAAAATCTTTTATTATATCTAGTTCTCCTGAAGGAACTAAAATAAAATTTTCTTTAATACAATGACAGCAATTATTATAGAAGACGAAATTCTCGTAAGTAATGCATTGGAAAAAATGCTTACTTTAATAGATCCTACCATCAAAATTGTTGGAGTAGCATCCCACGTAGAAGATGCCGTGGAAAAAATAACTACACTTCAACCTGATATCGTATTTCTAGATGTAGAACTCGAAGATGGGACTGGTTTTGATATTCTAAAAAAACTAGATTCTACAAAATTTAAAATCATTTTCACAACTGCCTACAATCAATATGCAATCAATGCCTTCAAATATAGTGCTGTTGATTATCTGCTAAAACCTATAGATCCTACAGATTTGCAAGACGCACTCATCCGTGCAAAAACAGCAATTTCTAATGCAAAGGAACACCAAAAACTATTGACCGTTCTGAATGAAAATCTAGAAAAAAAAGAGAAAAAGATTGTTCTAAAAACGTCAGATCAGCAATTTGTGATGAAAGTTGAAGATATCATTCATTTAGAAGCAGATGGTGCCTATACCAACTTTGTTTCTTCAAAATTGAAAGTGATTATCTCCAAAAACATAAAATTCTATCAAAATCTCCTTGATGATAATTTCATTAGATGCCATCAATCTCACTTGATCAATATCAAACATGTTTTAGGTATCAAAAATGGTCAGTTGCGAATGTCAAATGGGGATATGATTCCTATTTCAACTCGTAAGAAATCTAGTATTTTGGGGATGATTAAGGGGATTTAGGAGGTGAGGTGGATGGAGGATAGATGCACTTTATAATTGAAATACCACTTTATTATAATTGAAACACGATATTGAAGGATTGAGAATGTATTTTATTTTAGAACATATAAAATGCTTCGATATCCTTTAAAATATTAAATAAATCACTATTTTTACGAAAATGTGTTTTTTTTATAATATTTAATCGTACTCAAAATGAGAATCAGAATTACCCTAAACCACAAAAATGGAATTAAAATTCCAATCAACTATACCTATTATATCCAATCATGGATTTACAAAGTTTTATCAAAAGCAGATCCAACGTTTTCGAAATGGTTACATGATAATGGCTATGAAAAAGACGGGCGAAAATTTAAATTATTTACGTATGGACGATTGAAGCCTATAAAATATCGCATTCATAAACAATCTCAACTTTTCGAATGCCAAGAAGGTCCAACAACTTTAGATATTTCCTTTTTAATCAACGATACACTTCAACATTTTATTTTTGGTCTTTTTAATTCTGAACACGAAGTTTTTTTTGGAAACAAACAAAATGGAGCAAATTTCCAATTAGAAAATGTTCAAATAATGGAATTACCCGAATTTAGGAACAACATGAAATTAAGGTTTGAAACACCCTGTTGTATTCCAATGAGAAAAGAAAATGATAAATATCCTAAATATTTACACCCCACTGATGATTTAGAATTTACATCACTTTTCTTTAAAAATTTGTTAAATAAATTTCAATCAAGTCCTATTACAAAAAATAGTGTACTGCCAATAGGAAAAACAGCATTAAAAATTTTATCAGAACCAAAATCAGTATTAATTTCTATTAAAAATGATGATGAACAAAAAAAATCCAAAATTAGAGGCTATACTTTTGATTTTGAGATAATTGCACCGAAAGAATTGATAGAGATTGGATATTTTGCTGGATTTGGAACCAAAGGAAGTATTGGATTTGGGATGACTGAACTAATATAATTTTAGAATTTAAAAAATAAATCATCCTTTTTTTATGTAATTTCACAAGTTTGTACTCTATAGATTAACAGCAGCTTTCTAATACATGAAATTTACTGGATTTGTAAAAAAAAAAATTCGGACTATGGCAATGAGTTCAGTAGCTATGACTCTAAATTTGTACCGAAATAATAAATAATAAAACCTTTTTCTAACTTTATCGTAATGTTATAAAATGATGTTGTTTTGATTATGATTTGTGACACACTCTAAAAAACGAATGCCAAATGGCCATTGAGCACGAATATGGATATAAAACCAGAGTACTTCGGATACTAACCACTTTAGTAGAGAGCCCGTATCGGTATACCAAAAAACAATTAGCACAGCAATATGGAGTCAGTATAGATACTATTTCAAACGATTTTAATGCTATTTCAATTGTGGGGTTTATGTTGGATTTCGATTCCAACTACCGTTATGGATTAAAACAAATACAACCATACACACAACTCAAAGATCTTTTGCATTTTTCAGAAGAAGATCAGATGCTTTTACATCAAGCCATTGATCAGATTGCGGCACATACCAAGCGTGGCAAAGTTTTGAAAAAAAAATTGGCTGCGCTTTATGATTTCAAACGATTGGGATATGCGTATTTAAAAAAGCCCTATCTAACTAAGGTAGATTTATTGATGGAGGCGAAAGAAGAGAAATTACAAATTATTTTGGAAGACTATCAATCTTCTAATAGCAATATTATCACTCATAGACGAGTAGAACCTTTTTATGTGAGTCCGCCCGAAGATACGCTACAAGCCTACGATATTGATAAAAAAGGATTACGGCATTTTAGAATTTCACGTATCAAACGGGTTAAATTATTGGAAGAAAAATGGGAAAACGAAGGTAGCCATACCATCCAAGTAACCGATCCATTTCGGATTGTGGACAATAATCAAAGAATGGTAGAATTGGTACTGAAAGTAGGTGCTAGGAATGAATTAATAGAACGATTTCCCTTGACAAAGGCATATATCACAGACGGAGTTGAAGAAAATACGTATCACTTTCAGTGTATGGTAAATCATAAATACTATGGATTGATGAATTTCATTTTGGGATATTATCATCAAGGGATAGAGATTGTGGAGCCTGATGATTTGTTGGTGCATTTGCGATTGGCTGTGGGGCGTTTGGGGTTTGATGATTAATTGAATTTGGATTTTAGTAAATTGTTTTATATCTTAACAAAATGATTTATTATAAAAATATATTACTATTGAATCTGGAAAAGAAGAGGGAAGGCATGTATTCGTAGTTGGTTGGAAAATGAATTTTTTGGATTTTTTTAGGGGGTATGGTGGTGAGTTCGGTAGGATGGGGTTTAACTTTGTGGAAAATAAATGAAAAATGATAAAAGAAATATCGAATTTTATTAAATACTTGGAGGACAGCAGTCCCCAAATTTTCTTTGAGAACCTAGAACTTAAAGAAGGAGTATATATCTTTCTAGAAGAAATAGATGGTCAATTGCAAATACTAAAGGAAAACATCCTAGTAGTTAACAAAAGCACGGATAAAAACACACCCCTTTATCAAAAATTTCTGCAAAGATATCTCGTGTCCGAAATGCTAACCAATAAAACTATGAATGCCAGCGAAAAAATCTATATTGCTATTGGCAGCCCTTTTGGTATTTCCTTTTCAGGAAAAGGTTACAAAACTGGTATCGAAAAACGTAAACAGGCGATGGAAGCCTATTTTAAAGCGGTTGAAAAGTACTTAGACATTAACCTAGAGCAACACACTGTCTGGTTCAATCAATTTAAAGACTATGCCCAAAACAGATTATTCCAAGATATCGCCACCGAATATAAAGATTATACATTACAAGATGAGAATAAGACTCTTGAATATTCAGAAAGCAAATTTTATGACAGCCAAGAGAGAAAAGTTAGCATTGATTTGACCAAAGAAATCAAAGGATTTCAAGCAGATAGTCAGGTGTCTTTTAATGAAAATACCAAAAATATTACATATTATGACAAACAAGGCAACGAAAAATGGCAAAGCGTTGATAATCTCATCCTAGCCCCTAAGGTAAAAGATGGATTTATGTTTTTCTTTTATCTAAAAGAGCCTGAAATAGACGATTATAAAGTGTTTTATGAAGCCTATTTATCTAAAAAAGTGTTTTTAAATGATTTGAAAAAAGGAGAAACACATGGTCTTAGCAATGACCTTACTGTTGGAAATGTCTCCAAAAAACCGTTTATGCAGCATAAAACGGCTCCTTTTGATGTAAATTTCCGAGTCGATGAAGCTACTGCCAAACACTTGTATAAGTTTTTTAGATTACAACAAAAAAATAAATTATTACCTAACCCTATGCCCATTTTTGTAGATTCTGATGAATTGCCCCTGTCCCAAAAAGCTATTACTATATTCAATGATGATAGAAAAAGTGGACATCGAGAAATTATTGAGACCTTGCTAAAAGATAAGAAGAAAGATTTACAAAACTTCTATTTGATTTATTTTCAAGGAGGATTAAAGGGTAGTAAAATTATTGATTTAGACTTTATACCTGTCTTTAGATACGACACAAGTGACATGCCTAGAGTAAAACCTTTTTTCAATACCAAAGCAGGTCTTTTTGAATATTCAATTAAAAATATTTTTGAATTCCAAGAAAAACTCATGAATAAAGTATTAAATAAACAGCTTGTTCAAGGAGGCCGATTAAAGTATTTTGACGAGCTAAAAGTCAATCCTAAATACGGAGCCACCGCAACAATCATCGAACTTTTATATCGCTACCGCAAATCCATTTATGACTACATCTATAAGTCTAAAAGACAAGCCATAACGGCGACCATGTTTCATGACATTATGTGGAACAGCATACTAGACGATGTTCGTCACGATGAAAAACTTGAAAAAACAAAAAGAATCAAGGAGAAATTAAACATTTGGTTTAGTTTTTACAATTATTTTAACCATAAAAAAAATGATAACATGCCTTCTAAAATTCCTGAATTATGGGAAAGATGCAGAGCAATTGCCAACTCCGATGCAGAGCATCTTTCTGACAACCCAAAAGAATTTGCCTTTGCTATGGGGCAAATAATCTACTTTTTATTGACCAAAAGTGTAGCTGCCAATAAGAAACACGCAATGTTAGAGCCTTTTTTGCAAAAAACAACTGCAGAGCAGTTGCAAGTTGCTGTCTCTAATCTAATTGGCACTTATAAGCATGAGTTGGACTTTGGACAAGGTAGATTTGAACGACTAGCAAGAGAAGTACTTGCCTACGAAACCACCGAAAATATGAAAAAACTACAACGGTACATTTTAGCAGGCTACTTTGCACAGCCTGTTATTTTCGAAAAAAAAGAACATTCTGAAACCACACAAAATTAAAATAAAATGACAACATTTAACAACAGAGTATTTGGTGCAGCCATTATCAAGGCTATTAATTCTAACTATAATGCCGATTTTAGTGGACAGCCCCGGACACTTCCTGACGGACGAGTATATGCCACAGACAAAGCATATAAATACACTATTAAAAACTACTTAAAAGATAATTATCCTGAAGAGAAAATGTTTTATTTTAAAGAGTTGAACAAGTCTTTAAATCCAATTTCTTTAGATGAAAAGTACGTTAGTTTTTTTGGTGAGTTTCCTAAAAAGGATGTAAAGCCTATAGTTGCTACTAATCTATTATCGTGTCTAGATATTCGCTTCTTTGGTGCTACCTTTGCAGGAAAGACTAATGTCTCAATCCATGGCCCTTTACAAGTAAATCATGGAGTAAATATTTGGGCTGAAAGCAATATCTTTACAGAGCAAATTACAAGTCCTTTTAGCAACAAATCAAATGATCCTGATGCAGAAAAAGGAATGACCACAATAGGTCGTCAATCCAAGCTAGAAGAAGGTCATTACCTACACCATTTTTCTATTAATCCCAAAAACTTAAACGATGTTGCCTCTTTGGCTGGTGCAGATGCTAAAACGCTTTCAACTGCTGATATAGACAAGCTAAAAGAAGGTATGACCAAAGGAGCTACTTACTATGATTCTGCATCTAAAGCAGGAACCGAAAATGAATTTTTAATTTGGGTAAAATTAAAAGAAGCTTCACAACTCGTATTACCTAGCTTTCTCCAACTAATCAAAATGAATGAAGAGAAAAAGGATGGAAAGGTTGTTATTGACTTAAAGCAATTATCAACCATCTTAAGCAGGCATAAAAATGAGATAGATGCCATCGAAATATACAGAAATGGAGCATCAATTTTGGTTGAAAATGCACCAAAATCAGCAAAAACCATAGAATTGCTATAAACTTCATCATAAAATGCTCATAATCAGTATTTTATGTTTAATTTGACTTTTACCTTTTATTATGCTATCTTTACATTTTTCCTTAGGGATAGCATAACAAAAGGTAAAGAATATGATTGATGGAGAAAAGACAATAGTAAACTACTTAAATCGAAACGAATTAGACATTTTTTCGGTTTCTGAAATCGCACATATATTGCCTTATTCTGATTTTAAGCGAGGCTTTAGAAGTCTAAAAAACAAAGATTTTGTGCTCAAATTGGAAAGAGAGATATATTGTAGAGCAGACTTTAAGGATGAGTATGTAATTGGTAGTTTTTTAGTCAAAGATGGAGGAATTGCCTACTGGTCAGCTTTAAATTTTCATGGTTTGACAGAGCAGATTCCAAATGAAGTATTTGTGCAAACAAGCCACCAAAAGCGAAGCAAAACAATTTTAGGTACAAAATACCAATTTATAATGGTGAAAAAGAACAAAATTACTGGTTTTATTACACATGGCTACGGCAATCATAAGTTTCAAATAACTGACATTGAAAAAACGATTGTTGATTGCTTTGATCAACCCCAATATGGTGGAGGGAGTGCTGTCCTTTTTCAAGCTTTTAACCATGCTAAGCTAAGTGCTATAAAATTGGTAAAATATTGCAAAGCTATTGACAATATCGCCTTAACTAAACGGCTGGCTTATTTAGCTGAGCTATTAAACAAATCTAATATGGACTACTTTATGAAGTATGCTATGAGCGTCAGAAATGAAAAATACTCACCATTATTACCGCACTTGCCTGTAAAAGGCTCGACTTCCAACAGAAAATGGCGTCTTTTGATTAACCTTTCGAAAAATGACATAATCAACATGGCTAACGGATGATACGACAACATGAAATACAAGCACATTCCCGACTCAATGGGGTGCCAGTTCGAACAATTGACAAGGACTGGATGCTGAGTCATTTCTTAAACGCAATGTACTCTTTTGACAGCGTAAAAGAAAATTTTATTTTTAAAGGCGGCACTTGCTTGCGCAAAAATTACTACCCGAATTACCGATTTTCGGAAGATTTGGATTTCACTCTTTTGGATGATTCTTTTAGTTGCGATAAAAAGGAAATTGGAAAATGGATAAGAAAAGCACAAAAATCTAGCGGAGCCAGACTACATTTTTACAATATCAAAGAGCAACATTCTGGTGATATTCCGCAAGGATATGAAATAAAAATAAAATTTTGGGGCGCAAATCATAAAACCAACCAAAAACCACCGCCAAGTGCACAATGGCATGATACCATAAAATTAGATATTACCTTTACAGAGAAATTGTTGGATGAACCCAATATTCAAGCTATTCATCATCCATACTCAGACAAGGAAGCCATCACTCAATTAATCCCGACTTACTCCATTGTAGAAATATTATCAGAAAAATTACGATCTTTAATACAAAGAAATAGACCTAGAGATGTCTATGACATTTGGTTTCTTTACAATAATACCAAATCTTTAGATTATTGCAAATTACTAGAATTACTTATTCAAAAAGCAAAAAACAAAGACATTGAATTTTCTACAAGTACGGACTTTGTAAATGATGACAAAAAACTCATCAACAATAAGGAGTGGCAAAGTAGTCTAGGACATCACTTGCCACAAAAACTACTGCCAGCTGCTGACGATGCTTATGCTGACGTTACTAAATTTGTTAATCAAGTACTAAAATCAAAAAGATGAAACTCGTATCAATAGATTTAAAAGCTGAATTTGGTGTATTAAAAAAGCCAGATACCAATACACCTATTTACTTGACATTCAACATGTTACACAAGCCTGCCTTGCTAGGTATATTGGGAGCAATTTTAGGGCTTAAAGGCTTTCAAAAAAAAGGAGAACTTCCAGAGTACTATCAACGCCTAAAAGATATCAAAATAGGATTAAAACCTTTGAACGCCGAAAATGGCAATTTTCAAAAGACTATCATCAAATACAACAACACGACAGGTATGGCAAGCAAAGAAACTGGAGGTAATCTTATCATATCAGAACAAACGCTTATTTCTC
>CAMZLN010000248.1 GCA_947311465.1 uncultured Saprospiraceae bacterium | reverse complement strand
GCAAACTGATAAGGAGTCAACTCAGGATACTCCTTCATCAAAGGATCCACCGACAAAAACCGACCAATCCCAGGCTCATATATCCTAAATCCATAGTCATAATGCGTCTGCGTACCCCACTCGCCTTCTGTGTCCTTCTCCTTGCCGTTAAAAGCATACCGATAGCCATTGCTAGCCATAGTCCGACCAGGCATCTCCATTCCGAAAGGATAATAATCGCTCGCAGATAAGACCACTGGGTCATAATAATCGGCAAAAGTGCTATTCACGTTATCGAATTTTTTTCTCAAAAATTATGTCAAAGCTATCGGTTTTCCCTTTATTCAAAATTAACTGCTTCCCATGAAAAAGCTTTCGAAATGATAGCCTACGACGATGCAATGGCAATTTGGTATTAGCATCTATTAGAAGATTAATTTGAGTACGTTGGAATACTCCTTCATACATCAATAAAAACTCATACACTTTCCTTCTTTTTCCCAATATTGTTTGTTCTGAAGTACCAAGGTACAGAATATCTCCTTTGCCACCAAGTTTAAAAAAAAGTATGCCTTGCCATTCAAATTGAATGAGTTCAGGCGTCGTACTAAAAGGAAGAATCGACTGAGATAAAAGAGTAGATGTTTCCAAACTATAAGTATTCACTATATAGCCAAAAAAGCCATCACCCTTGGAAATAGCAAATTCCCCGTACATATAGAAATCTTCATTGTCATAAAGATCAGCATATATAGAATCTATGTTCGCAATAGGAGTGACATTTACCACCTTCACCTTTCCGTTACTATACAAGTCCAATTTAATTGTATCCCCAGAACTAGTCAGATAGGCGGCCTGATAAACTATTTCTTCTTGAGCTAATCCAATCTGTATGGTTAGCCAAAAAACAACAATTAAAAATTTTCGGTTATTCATCATACTCGCTTTTATTGGATTTTATCCATCTCTTTCTGCTAGGTAGTTTTAAACAATTCATAGCTGTAGTTTTAAACTTCTTTAACTGTGGTGCCAATCCATAGATGCACCATCCAGCGAAATAAGATTTCCTTATATTCTACCTGTAACACGCTCCTTATGTCCTCCAACGATTGTTCTCTTATATCTTATATTTTGATAATACCAGAGTTTTCTCATCACGTTACCGCAGTTTTTTCTCAGAAATTAAGTCAATGTTTACTATTTCATCTCCGAATATAATCAACCTCTTCCCTTTCAAAATCTTTCGATATAATACTCGGCGCAAATGTACTGGTAGTTTGGTATTAACATCAATTAGCAATTTAATTTGAGTACAATATAATTCGCTATCAAAAATCAACAAAAATTCGTGCACTCCCCTTATTTGGCCCAAAATTTTTTGTTCTGTAGTACCAAAGTACAAAATCTCCCCATCGCCCCCAAGGTTAAAAAAAGGTACCCTTTCGCAATGAAATTGAATAATTTCAGACGTTGTACTTAATGGAAGAATCGACTGAGATCGAAGAGTGGATGTATCCGAGCTATAAGTATTCACTATATAGCCAAAAAAGCCGTCACCATCTGAAACCGTAAAATCTCCGTACATACAGGAATCTTTATTCTCATAAAATTGAGCAGTCACCGAATCCAATCTCTCAACAGGAGTGATTTCCATCATCTTTACCTTCCCACTACTGTATAAGTCCAATTTAATTGTATCACCATAATTAGTCAGGTAGGCACTCTGATAAACTATTGATCCTTGAGCCAATCCACTCTGAATGGCTAGCCAAAAAACAATAATCAAAAATGTTAGATTATTCATCATACTAATTTTTTTTTGGAGTATAACCATCTCTTTCTGCTTGTCTATCAAGTTGAAATAATTCACCCTCCGAAGTTTTAAACTTCTTTCCATACCTATTGTAATGATCAGTAGATGCACCATCCAGCGGCATATGTCTTCCTTTTATTTCACCTGTCACGGGATCCCGATGAGTCCCCGTAATTGTCCTCTTATACTTTGACAATATTTCCTGAGTTTTATCATTGACAGCTTCGAGCAGTTTATTCGATCCTTGGGCAATCTCAATATGTCCAGGCACAACGACTATTTTCGGGTTAAATTGCACTGTAGATTCAGTTTCTATAGCTTGAAGATCACCCATCTTTTTTGCGTATTTTTTTAGTTCATCGAATCCAATTTTACCTGTCTTAAACTTCTGAATTTCTTTAGCAAACCTATCAGCATGCGCAATAACTTCATGAGGGATCGTAAGTAAATTATTTCTATTATCGTTATTGTCAGGATTCAAAGTTACTTCAATTAACACCTTATCCCCTTCATTAAAGTGATCAGTATCAACTAACAATGTCTTTTCACCAGCAGAATTTTTAACATAAAGAGTTGTCATCCCAGCGATATTATCATTTTTGTCAAGTACATTCGGAAATCGAAACTCAAGCTCTGTTCCAGCATACTCACCATCTGTTTCTTGTCCAAGATCATCGCCCTGCCCCAAAACAGCAAAACTGTTTTTCAAATAACCAAGCCAGACGTCATTCTTGTTAAGCGTTTTTATGGCGGGTTTCCAGTTCTCATTTTTCAATAACTCTGTATAGCCCAATATCTCCAATCCATCAAGATCAACTGCTTGTATAGGCGTATTCCCAGCAAACTGATAAGGAGTATAAAACGGATACTCCTTCATCAAAGGATCCACCGACAAAAACCGACCAATCCCAGGCTCATATATCCGAAATCCATAGTCATAATGCGTCTGCGTACCCCACT
>CAMZLN010000247.1 GCA_947311465.1 uncultured Saprospiraceae bacterium | reverse complement strand
TCAAAGAGAAGCGATTTACAAAAAACGTAATAATGCTCTTTCTGGAGAGCGTTTATCCGTGGATTTGAATAATATGTTTATTGGTTTGACCGAATCAATGGTGGAAATGCATAAACAACGTGGAAATTTTGATACGTTCAAAAATGCATGTATGACCACACTTGGAATGGAGCCTACTATTGACTTGGATCAATTTCGTGATGGCAAAATTGGAGAAACAATTGGCATGTTGCAAAATCAAGTATTTGAGAATTATAAAAATAAGGCTCAAGCTATAAAAGATGCTTTATTACCTTGGATAAAAAATATTAAAGAAACTGAAGGGAATAAATATAAGAGAGTAGCGATTCCTTTTGCTGATGGTCGAGCAAAACCATTAAATATTTCTGCAAATATTGATAAGGCAATTGAGTCTAATGGGGATTCAATTATGACTGATATTGAAAAGGCGGTCACGCTGTCTTTGATTGATGAATCTTGGAAAGAACATTTGAGATCAATGGATGAATTGAAAGATTCTGTACAAGCGGCTTCTTTTGAACAGAAAGATCCATTAGTAATCTACAAAGTGGAAGCTTATCAGTTGTTTGAAGAATTGATTTACAAAATCAATGAGGAAGTTACTTCATTGCTTTTGAATGGTAAATTAATCGTAGAAGGCCCTGTAAAAGAAGCTAAGCAAGAAAAAATGGATACAAGCAAGATGCAAACGAGTCGTAGTGAAGATCAAGAAGCTATGAAAAAAGCTGCATCTCAAGCTGGACAGCAGCAAAGACAAAAGCCGCAAACGTTTAAACGAACAGAAAAGAAAGTAGGACGAAATGAACCTTGCCCTTGTGGAAGTGGAAAGAAGTTTAAGCAATGTCACGGTAAGTAATTAATTTTGAAAAGGAGTTTCAAATCCTTCTATCGTAAGCTGATTTTCTGAAATATATGAAGTCATAATGCAAAGTATTTTACCACAAAATACTTTGCATTTTTATTTCGCAATAGAACTATACTTAATTTAGTTAGGTCGATGTTTTTTAGTTTTTGAGTGAACCCTATTTATTTAATGGCTACTTCTTCTTTCTTAAATATTTTATATGTAAAAGCTTCTTGATTATTTTCTAAATTTAGAATCTTTACAAAAGGCTCCTTCACCAAATAATAGCCATATTCAACCTGTAATTTATCATTGGCCTTTAGTGGAAAGTTTAAAGAAATAATTCTATCTTCTTCTCCTTTTATCAAAGTGTTTTTCACTTCCCTCGTCGCATTAGTACAGCCTGCAATCCCCTTTTCATCTTTCAAGATTCGCTCCATTTCAATAGATTTGAATTTATGAACGACTTTCCCATTTCGCAACAATGCTATTTTAATAATCGATTTTCTCAATGGATGCAAAAATAAATCATGAGAAGCTTGATTAATGATATGCAACTCAATTTCTGAGGGACTGATTTTCACCGCTTTGTATTCAACATATTTTTTTAGCATTTCCTGATTATTGTGAGCACCTGCAAATCCATGAAAAAAGTGCTTGGTATCCATTTTTGATGATGTTCCAGATCCAGGCAAAACAGGCATATGACATGTAACACAAGTTTTAAAAGATTTCGTTTTATATTCATCCGTAATACACACCACATAATCCTTTATATTTTCTCGATGAGAATGACAACCTAAACATACTTTTCCATTAGAATACAACTTGACATCATCTTTGGTTTGATGTGCAGGGCTTGTTCCCGTAGAAATCCCATAATAAGTAGTTAATTTGTCATTGTATAAGTTTCTATTTGCCAAACGATGTTTTTCTATAGATTTAATTCTGTGGCACGAAGCACAAGAAACGGCTTCATTTTGTGATTGATTATTAATATCAGGAAAAGCTTGTGCATCACCTTCCATAAACGATTCAATATTATCCGCAGAAGGCAAATGGCATTGAGCACATTTATACTGCTTTTTATTTTTAAAATTAGGGTGATCTTCCCATACTGCTTTGTGGATTTCATCTCTAAAAACCGTAGCCTTATAATGCATTGATTTTTCAAATTCATCATAAATCAGCGTATGACAATCTCGGCAAGTTTTGTTGTTCTCAAACATTCTATTCTTGAAAGGAGTTACTACTTCAGATTCATCTAATGAAAATTCTTTGCCTTTATCATAAAAAGTTTCACAGGTAACGAAAGAAAATAACAATATAATAAAAACAAAAGCTAAAATAATCGTTTTAAACATTTTAATAAAATTAGAAATCATGAAAAACAGAAAAACAGATAGGTAGAATCAAATTGTCATATAGAATTATAAAAAACCAATTCATATAAATTTTCATCAATCCAAATCATGCACAAAAATAACACGTTACTCTATTATTCTATTATTAAATGAGTAATAAGGTTGTGTTTGTGACGAAAATCACTCATTCATTATTATAGATTTTCATTATTACAGTGATTGGATGGAAACTTACAATTTTATAAAATGAATCATATTTTTACTTTTTGGAAATATATTAATGCCTTAGGAAAGCAATCAGAATAAATAATAATTTTACTAGTTTAATGCGCTTTAATGCGCAATATTTTCAAACGAATAGCCTATGTTATTGATGAAAACGAATTGATACACAAAAAAAGATACCCAACTCATCAGAGCTACGTATCTTTTTTTTTGCATCCTACTGTCCTGAAGTCTTGAAGTCCTAAAGTCCTGAAGTCCTGCCGTCTTGAAGTCCTGCCGTCTTGAAGTCCTGAAGTCTTGCTGTCCTGAAGTCCTAAAGTCCTGACATCGTCTTACCTCACACCACACTCATCACTTTAGGAGCCGCCGCCAAAATCTCATCCGTAGCTTTATCTTCAAACTTCTTAAAGTTTTCAATGAAATACTTCGCCAAAATATTGGCTTTTTTATCATAAGCAATTTTATCAGACCAAGTTGCTTTAGGATTTAACACGTCGCTAGGTACATTTGGACAAGTAGTTGGCATTTCTAATCCAAAAATTGGATGCGTTACATATTTTACTTTATCCAAATCGCCAGCCAATGCAGCCGTAATCATAGCTCTAGTATATTTCAAAGAGATACGATCTCCCACTCCATATTCACCGCCAGTCCATCCTGTGTTGATTAGCCAAACATTTACATTGTACTTTTCTATTTTCTTACCAAGCATCTCAGCATAAAAAGTTGGATGTAAAGGTAAGAATGGAGCGCCAAAACAAGAAGAGAAAGTAGCTTCGGGTTCAATAACATCTGCTTCTGTACCCGCTACCTTAGCAGTATATCCTGAAATGAATTGATACATTGCTTGACCATTAGTCAACTTTGAAATTGGAGGCAATACACCAAAAGCATCAGCAGTCAAAAAGAAAATATTCTTTGGATGTCCTCCTTTTGATCCTTCAGCAGCATTATCAATATGAAAAATAGGGTACGATACCCTTGTATTTTGAGTAATAGTTACATCTTCATAATCAGGAGTTCTTGTTCCTTCTTTGAAAATGATATTTTCTAAAATAGCACCATGTTTGATTGCTCTATAAATATCAGGTTCTTTTTCTTCGGACAAGTCAATGACTTTTGCATAACATCCTCCTTCGAAATTAAAAACACCATTTTCGGACCAACCATGCTCGTCATCACCAATCAATGCTCTATTGGGATCTGCTGAAAGTGTAGTTTTACCTGTTCCAGATAATCCAAAAAAGACAGCAGTACCATCTGCTCCAATATTTGAAGAACAATGCATAGATAAAACACCTTTATTATAAGGTAAGATAAAATTTAATGCTGAAAATATTCCTTTTTTAATTTCACCTGTATACCCTGTTCCTCCAATTAATATCATTTTTTTAGAGAAATTAAGAATAGCAAAATTATGTTGCCTTGTACCATCAACTTCAGGATTTGCCATAAAAGTAGGAGCACAAAGAATAGTCCAATCAGGAGAAAAAGTCTTCACCGTTTCATCAGAAAGTCTCATGAACATATTTCTTGCAAATTGAGCACTCCAAGGCAACTCCGCCACTAATCTGACATTCATACTGTAATCTTTATCCGCACATACATAGGCATCGTGCACATAAAGCTCTTGACTTCTTAAGTGTTGACGTACTTTGTCTGCTAATGCATCAAATTTGTCAGCGGGAAAAGCAAGATTAATAGGACTCCAATCAACAGCATTTTCTGTGATGGCATCTTTTACAATAAATCTATCTTTAGGTGATCTACCTGTAAATTCTCCTGTATTAATGGTGAGTGCACCTGTATCAGAAAGAACGCCCAAGTTTTTTTTGATTGAATGTTCAGTGAGTTCTTCCGCTGTAAGATTCCAAAAAACATTTTTTACTGGGTTGACTCCGTAATCCAAAAGATTAGCTTTGGGATTCTTTTTTCCTAAATTTTTCATCCGAAAATTAAGTTAATTAAAAATAAGTGTTTAAAAATAAAAAAAAACACAGCTATACTGTGTTTTTTCCAGAAAAATATAATGCAAAACGTTGTGAAATTATTGCATAAAAATCGATTCGTGTTTCATTTAGACCACGAAGGTAATGAAGAGTAACATAAAAGGAAAGGAAAATCTATAAATTAACTTTAAAGGCGACAATAAAGTTTCTACCTGGAGCACTAATACCGGAAGCAAATGTTCGATAATGAAGATCTAAAATATTTTCTACGGCAAAATTAAAACTTACAGCTTTGCTCAAATGATAGGTAGAATAAAAGTTGTAAGTAGTCCATCCCAATGCGCCAACATAAACTTCCTTTCCATCAACTATTTTGGTTGCAGTATCTTCTATATTATCAGAAGTCCCATTTCTTTTAATGGTTCCATTATCCGTTATTTTATTGACAGAATACTCTTCAACTGGTTTAGCTGCATTGTAACGGACAGCAAACTCTAAATCAAATTTGTTTTTCGAAAAGGACAAACTTGTGTTTCCATACATAGGCGGAATATGACCAAATGGCACTATTGTATCAATCATGCTATTTGAAAATACGGTTGTTCCATTTACAATATTTAAACTGGACTTAAATTTCAGGATGTCTTTATAAGTCAATAGAATATTTCCAGAAAGTCCTTTAATAACGGCTTGTTCTGCATTGACATTCATTTGAACATCATTCCATTCATCACCAATTAGTAATTTGTCAACACCATCTTCAAGATTTGATGTATCTTTTCTCACAATGGCATCTTTCAACTGAGTATAAAATGCAGTTCCACTAATAGTAAATTGAGTTCCATTTTTATCACCAAATCCTTTTCCAATCGTTAATTCCGTATTGATTGAAGTTTCAGGTTTTAATCCTATATTAGGTGTCGTTACTTTTCCTTTTTTTGCTCTGATCTTTGCAAAATCATCAATATTCGGTGCCCGAAAGGCCTTTGCGACAGATGCCCTAATTTGCCATTTGTTTTTTGTATTGACAGTAAATCCTGCTCCCCAAGTCAACGCACTATTATTATTTTCGATTCCAGAATAAAAGACTTCAGGCCAGTCTATTTCACCCTGATCTTCTAAATACTTAGCATTTAGTTTTACAGTAGAATATCTAGCTCCTGCATTAAAGGTAAATACTTGATTTTTGCTTTTCCATCGGTAATTTCCATAATAGCCAATATTTTCCATAGAACTACCTGCACTTGGATATCTAGTATTTACATTTTCAATTTCAATAATTTTATCAACAATATTTATTTTATATGCTACCGAATTCACAAAATTAAGGGCATAACTAGCACCATAAGAAATTTGATTTTGCTGATCAGAATCCAAATATTTATCAAAATCTGCTGTAGCAGAATAAACAAATACATCTTCTTTATTTACAGATCTTCTAGCTTTTCCAAATTTTCTACTAAATCTATCTTCATCAATTTTTTGATATCCAAGGATTATTGTGCCTTTATCATAGATAAAATTTTCATTTAATAATCTTGTTTTGAATGAGATTAAATTTCTCTTTTGTGGACCATAGTACCATTCTGAATATTTGATATCCTTTGGATTATCGGTACTCAATTCCACCATTTTATCATATCTTGGGACATTTGATGTAGTCGAGAATTGATAGTTTAATATAAAGTAGAGTTTATCATTAGGCTGATACCTAAATTTTGTCATGAAATCGGGTTGGCTATATCCTGATTCTTGTTTCGTTTCAAAACCAATAGCCAATTGTCTATCTGGATTTACATTTGGAACAATCTGATCAACTCCTTCTCTACGAATCGGAAAATAAAATCTTTTACCAAAATCAGGAAAACTATCTGGTCTTTTGCTCCCAGAAACTAAGGCATCATAATCTGTAAAAGAACCGCTAATAAGCATAGCCCATTTTTTTCGCCCATAATTAAAATCTAAATGGATTTTTTTCTCTTTATTGGCAGAAGAAAATCTTGTGTAGAAATTAGTTTCATTTCGTACCGTTTGGGATCGATTGGTTGCAAAGAGCAATTGTGGATCTTTGGTTCTAAAATGCACAACCCCTCCAAGGGCATCACTACCATACATCAATGAACCAGGCCCATAAATAACTTCAGCTCTCTCCAATAAGGAACCATCAACAGATATTGCATTTTGTAAATGACCATTTCTATAAATAGCATTATTCATTCTTACTCCGTCCACAACCAATAAAACTCGATTGGCTTCAAAGCCCCGAATTATAGGACTTCCACCACCCATTTGACTTTTCTGAACATAGATATCTGCGTCATAACTTAGCGCATCTACAGTAGTTTGAGCATTTTTTAAGTAAATATCTTTGGCATCAACTTTTGCAACTTCATAAGGGATTTCTGAAACAGGATCATCTCTACGCCCAATCACAACAATAGTATCTGTTGCTACATCAGGAAAGAGTTTTACGATACCTGATGATTTTTTTATTTCAAAAACCTTCATTGTAGTTTGAGCATAACCTACATAAGAAAAAATAAGTTCTGCATAATAATTGAGTCCTTTCAAACTCGCTTTACCATCAAAGTCAGTAGATGCTGTAAATTTAAAATCTGGAGTATAGATATTAACTCCAATAAGAGGTTCGCCAGTATTTCCATCTTTAACGATGATTGATATATCAGAAGGAGTTGCAGAAAAAACAATGAGTGACAAGCATACAAATAAAAAAGTAGGAATTACTTTTTTAATGAATTTGAAGTAGGCGCTGTTATTAATTGTCTTCACTTTTACTGGTGTCTGAAATAGGTAATTTAATTGAAAATGTTGTTCCTTTATCTAATATACTGTGTTTTACAAAAATCTTGCCAGAATGGTAGGATTCAATAATTCGCTTTGCCAAAGATAGTCCTAATCCCCATCCACGCTTTTTTGTTGTAAAACCAGGTTCAAAAACCATTTTTAATTTTCCTGCAGGAATACCATGTCCTGTATCACTTATATCAATATCTACAAAAGAACCATTTTTAACAACTATAGCTTTGATTTCACCTGTTCCATCCATTGCATCTAATGCATTTCTAAGTAGATTTTCAATTACCCAGTCAAATAAATGAATATTGATATTTACATAAATCGGATCTTGGTCAACCGAAGGGAAATCAAAAATCATTTTCCTAGGAGCTCTGGCTTGCATGTAAATTCGGCACTCATTTAATCTATCAAAAATATTGATTTTAATTAGTTTTGGAGCTGATCCAATTTTTGAAAATCTATCGGCAACCAAATCCAATCGTTCTACATCTTTTTCGAGCTCCTTAATAATTTCTCTAGAGTCATCATCATCTTCGGGAAGCATCAATTTTAAGTGTTCAATCCAAGCAACAATAGCGGAGATAGGCGTTCCAAGTTGATGTGCCGTTTCCTTTGCCATTCCTACCCAAACTTGATTTTGTTCAGCTCTTCTTGCCGTACTAAAGCCCAAATATCCAAAACCAACAAAGGCAGCAATTAGTAAAAATTGAAATAATGGAAAATATTTAAGCATAGTCAGTAAGGAAGATTCTTGATAATAAATAGAATTTCCAAATCCTTCAATGGGTTTTGTTCCCAAGGCTTTAATTTTTTTTAATTCTTTTTTAAGGAAAGGAATGGATGTATCGTTCTCTTCTCCAAAATTTCTTCCTTCAATAACAACTTCTGCATCAGAAACAAGAATCATAGGAATCGTTGTATTGGAAGCCAATATATTTTGATGAAGCGTCAAATCGCAATTCAGATCTGCGGTAGAGATGCGTTCTGAAGCAAGCAGCCACTGTTCTACTTTTTTTCTTTCTTCATTAGCAATTTTCTCGGCTACATAGTTTGTATATACCAAAGAGAGTAGTACAATAATAATTCCTACTATTGCCAAATAAATTTTCCAATTTGCCTTTTGTTTATAAATATTCATAATTTTATAATACCAATAGTTGGTTAGAAAAATTTAAGATAAAAACTATTCAGATATGCCTGCCGGCGGCTTTCTTTTTGTCATTGCCCTACCAAAATGGTAGGCAGGCACAAAAAGAAAC
>CAMZLN010000246.1 GCA_947311465.1 uncultured Saprospiraceae bacterium | reverse complement strand
CTTTGGTACTAAAAAATACAATGTCTAAATCAGCTGTAAAGTTAAAACTTTCAATAAATACCTTATTTGATATTGTATCAAAAACTAAAACTGAAGCTTCACTTATTACAAAATAATTTGGATACCCCCCGTAAATATTCCCGTATTTTAACTCAAGGAATGCGATGTTGCTATTCATAGCTTAATATAAAATTTTAATTCTTGTCCAAAGATATGTCAAAATATATACAAACAAAATAATATCACAATTATTTTTTAAAAAATGTACACATCTAGTAAATCTCTCATTTTTCTAAAGTTTATTCCAAATCCCTATCAAAATAAAACTCACTAATAACTCTAATTTCTATTCAATATTACGTAATAATCAAGTAGATGTTACCGACCAACCAATAAAATAAAGGGAGTTTAATGATTTCATCAAACTCCCTTTCTATGATTCTTAGTGAAATAATTTCTATTTTCTAGTGATTACAATCTCTGCGTGGTTGTTATCACCATCTCCTTCCCCACCATTAGTCACTCGACCTTTAATCTTTCGAACCAATCTATTGTAGATTTCTTTAGATCTCTTTTCAGAAAGTGAAACTTCTTTACTTCCTCTATACGCTTGTGTTTCTCCAGGTGCCATGTTACCAAACACTTCAACATTCATAACATCACAGCCATTTAAAATCTTAACAACATCATCTAACTGTCCTTTAGAATTTTTATCCAAAGATACTCTGTTTCTTCCAAAACTAACTTTATCTAAAGTAAATCTCTTCGGGAAAGTACTTGTAGGGTTACTAATATAATCAGAAATTTGACAAGCAACTGATCCACTACCATATCCTAATTCTTGACAAGTAGGACAAATTGGTTTAGGAGCAACAACAGGCTCTTTCTCCACTTTTTCTGGTTGCGTAGTAGTCTCAGTTTTAGTTATCTCAGGAGCAACCTTTTCTTTATTACATCCATCACACCCTTTTAGGAACCAAAAAAGAAGTGCTAATAAGGCCAATAGCAGTAACAAAGGAAGCAACCATTTCATACAACCGCTTTTTTCTTCTACTGGAGGCACAGCGGCAGCAGCAGCAACCACTTTTTTCTTCTCTTCTTTCTTTTTAGTAGCTGCCAAATTTGTAGCCGCAAGTGCAGCGGCCGCCTTTTTCTTTTCAGCTTCTGCCTTCGCTACACGAGTTTCTTCTTCTTTCTTCTTTGCGGCTAAGGCCGTTGCAGCTAAAGCTGCTGCAGCAATTGCTGCTTTTTTCTTATCTTCTTCCGCTTTAACCTTTGCCAACTGTATTTCTTCTTCTTTTTTCTTCGCAGCTAATACTAAGGCTGCTGCTTTCTCTTCTTCCGCTCTCTTTCTTGCAGCTGCTTCTGCAGCTAAACGTGCTTCTTCTTCCTGCTTCTTTGCAGCTAAGGCCAAGGCCGCTGCTTTTTCTTCTTCCGCTTTCTTTCTTGCAGCTGCTTCTGCGGCCAAACGCGCTTCTTCTTCTTTCTGCTTCGCAGCTAAGGCCAAAGCGGCTGCTTTCTCTTCTTCCGCTTTCTTTCTTGCGGCTGCTTCTGCGGCCAAACGAGCTTCTTCTTCCTGCTTCTTCGCAGCTAAGGCCAAGGCCGCTGCTTTCTCTTCTTCCGCTCTCTGGTTTGATAAATAATTTGCAGTTAACCAAGTACCACCAACTAAGGCAGCCCCTTTTCCAATAACAGAATCTCCACTTCTTACCCATCCAAACGCAGCATCTCTTTCTGCTGCACTTTTATAAGCACAACTTCGTGCTATTTCTTGATGATTACCCGCTTTAAGGTAATAAAAATGGTATTTATCATTTAAAACAGATTCAGAAAACCATCTTTCATCCAAAGGTGAATTTTTCAAAACAGACTCGATTCCATTATCTCGTGCAGCAACAGTTTTATAACCTTCACTACGCAACATTACATCACCTTTAGTACTATTGTAAGCAAAATAATACTCTCCCCCTTCTTCAAATTTATAAAAACCAGCATCTCCTTTATATGCATCACACTTTAAATAATCATCTAAATGTAAAGCTCCAACTTCTTTTTGCTTGGCAGCAGCTTCCGCAGCCAATCTTGCTTCTTCTTCAGCTTTTTGCTTAGCAGCAGCTTCCGCAGCTAATCTTGCTTCTTCCTCTGCTTTTTGCTTGGCAGCAGCTTCCGCAGCCAATCTTGCTTCTTCTTCAACTTTTTGTTTGGCAGCTAAGGCTAAAGCCTCAGCAGCTCTTTCTTCTTCAGCTTTTTGAGCTGCAACATCAACACCAACTGTTCCAATTAATAGACCAACGGTAGATCTCATATCTTCTACTGTGTTAAAGAAGAAACTCTTTCCGATATTATTACCATCTTCATCTTTCAAATAGAAGTAGTATTTTCCATTTTTAGTAGTTTTTCCTTCATAATTACCTTCTACTGGAGCTAGATGTAAAACCTTATTCAATGCAGCATCCGCATCTTCTTCTGTTAAGAACCCACGGACATTGCTATTAAGCATGACCGTTTTCCCTTCTTCAGTTCTAAAAATAAAGTAAAAATGTTTATTTCCGCCACTTTGAAAAGTTTGCCAAGTAACGTTGTTCAATGGATACTTTCCATTTTTAAGAAGCACCTTTTCACCTTTCTCTTTTTTCGGTTTAGTTCTTTTCTTTCGTTTCTTCTTAGGTTTTGGCTCTCCTTCTACAATCGGAGCAGCGGCAATATCAAAACTAGCTTGATATCCATCTTCTGCTGCAACTAAATTATCCAAACTCTCGATGGTTCCACCACCAGTAGTTTTTCCAAGCATTCTATTCACTACAATATCTAATGCCCCTTGCCCATCAAACCATCTACTAGTGGCAATCTCTTGATGATTACCTGCTTTCAAATTAAAATAGTGTTTTCCATTTGAATGCTTTTGACGATCGAATCTAGCTTCAATAACCATATTCTTTTCAACAGATTTCACACCATTATCTCTTCCTGAGGCCGAAGAATACCCTTCACTGATTAAAACAACATTTCCCCCTACGTTATAAGTAAAATAGAACTCACCTTCCGCTTCAAATTTATCAAATCCATCAATTGTATTTCCATTATGTTTTTCATAAAAAGACAATGGTTTATAATCATCATTTTTACCTTTTGTAGCATACTCACCACCATCATTACCTTCATTATTCACAGCACTACATAAACCCTGTATCTCTTTAATTGCATTTTCAGTTGCATTGGCATCAGAGAAATAATCGCTCTTTCCGTAAGTAATACCGTTATGTACTAGCTCAAAAAAATGTTCTCCATTGTCATTAGTCTTCTTAGAATAATTTGAAGAATTTTTTCCTGCCTTCATAGCAGCGCTTTTAGCAGCATCACGTTCTTTCTTTGTATCAAAAGGATTACTTTTTAACAAAACTTGATTATTGTCGGTTAAAATGCTAAAAAAGTACTTTTGACTGTTCTTGGTTTTGAATGTGCGTATTCTCATCTTTTTTATGTTTATTAGTAAAGTAGAATTTTGTTTGCGTAAATATAAAATATTATATGATTATATTATAAAAAACTAGTATTTTTTTCCAAATTCACCTTAAAATCAATCGTTAACCATTCAAAAAAACACTTTTTACATTGTTAAGTAAAAAGGTAAACACATTACACATACAGTGATATTATAATGACGAATCAATGAAAACTTCCGTATCAAAAAAGAATGTTAAAACCAAAATTACTATTGTAAAAAATATTCTGTATCGTGATATTTTCCAAAAAAAGACATTCTCCAGAACCAATCATTCAATTTGAACTAAAAATTGTTATGAACTAAAAATTAACTTTATTAAAGCTGTTCCACCCTATTTGAATTAAAGATTTTTGAGTGCGTGACATATAGTGGGAGATTTTGATTTTAAAATATTCCATTGCCACAATAAACGGGAAAGTGGCAGAGCCACGGCAATATCCATAAAATAATATTACATACCCTTCAGCAAAAGTGAGCTTTTATCTGTGAAATTATTAAGGATATATAAATAAATGTCGTACATCATCCTCCCTTGACAAAGGTGGCTTAGGATTTGAAAAAAACTAAAACTTCGAAACTTCGAACTACCTCTGAAAAATATTTTGTCTGTAAAGCTATTTTAGGATTTATTTTTTAACTGTAAGGTTTTTTCAGGACGACATATTCTTATTCTACATTAACCACAACATCATCATTTTTCTCCACCATAGACCCAAATGATTCTAATTCCAACCCATGACCTTTACAAAATTCAACAAATTCTTGTTCAAAAGCAGGATCAACAGTCACAAGAAGACCGCCACTCGTCTGCGGATCACATAAAATTTGTAATTGGAATCCAGAAAGCGTAGAGACTTTTTCATTATACGCCTTAAAGTTACGGAAAGTATTATCAGGGAAAATAAATTTCTTCAAATAGGCGTCAATAATGTCACTAGAAAGTGTAGGAAGCTTGTCAAAATTAATTTTAGCAGAAAGACCACTGCCTTCACAGACTTCAATTAGATGTCCTAATATCCCAAAGCCAGTCACATCGGTCATGGCATGAATATAATCCAACGTACCAAATTGCACACCAATTGAATTTAATTGAGTCATTTGTTTGACAATTAAATCCACATGTTTTGGATCATGTTGTTTTCTTTTTAGTGCAGTACTGACAATGCCAGTTCCTATGGGTTTTGTCAAAAAAAGAAGATCACCTTTTTGAGCTTTATTGTTGTATTTTATATTGGGAATATTCACAATACCATTGACAGCAAGTCCAAAAAATGGTTCTGGGGCATCAATACTATGCCCTCCAGCCAAGGGAATACCCGCTTCTTCACAGATTTGTCTTCCTCCTTCGACCACTTCCCCCGCCATCGCGGTAGGTAATTTTCCAATGGGCCATCCCAATATTGCAACTGCCATAATCGGTTTTCCACCCATTGCAAAAATATCACTCAACGCATTGGTTGCGGCAATACGCCCAAATAGGGTAGGGTCGTCTACAATTGGCGTGAAGAAATCTGTAGTAGTAATCAATGCAGTGCCATTATTTAAGTCAAAGACAGCCGCATCATCATTGGTTTCATTTCCGATAATCAAGTTTTGTCCAATGGATGGTTTTACTTGATTTAATATTTCATCCAAGTCTTTTGGAGCGATTTTACAACCACATCCAGATCCGTGGCTAAATTGTGTTAGTTTAATTTCTTCCATTTTAATGTTTTTGAATAAGAACGATACTCATTCGTTTATTTATTTTACTCATTTAACAATTTTTCAGCAAAAAGACTTAAGCTGTTCAAACTCTCATTTCTGTTAGTTGATTCAAAAAAGAAAATATTAGGTGCTGTTTGATAAATTTTTGATTTAGTATATTTATAGCTTTTATCGTAATAATATAGTGCAATCTCTGTCGCACTTTTCAAGTCATTATCATCCAAAAAGGCAATTGCATCTTTATAAGCTTTTGGCCCAATCCGTTTTTGAATTTTTCCAAAAGAAATTTTCAAATCATCAATAGGGTAGTCCCCGTAAATTTTTACGAGGTTATTAATTCGAGTTTCGTATTCAACTTCCATTTCAATCCTAGGAGCAGCCTGCATCATATCCCAGAATTCTTCAAAGATAAACACTCTTCCGATAGAACGACTTTCTCCTTCTACCCAGATTGGTTTTGAAGGATCGAGTTTCATCAATTCATGACAAACATTATTGGTAAATTGCTCTATAGATGGTTGCTTTTCTTCTCCAATTGCCCCAAAAGCAGATCCTTTGTGATTGGCCAATCCTTCTAAATCAATAATTTGGCATCCTTTTGCTTTCAGCTCGTGTAAAATATCCGTTTTACCTGCACCTGTTAGACCTGCTAAGATTACAAAACGATAAGGAGTTTGTTTGATTTTTTCTAAGCAATATTTACGATAGGCTTTGTATCCACCATTTAAAACTTTCACATTCAGCCCTGAAAGATCAAGTAACCATGCCATACTTCCACTTCGTTTTCCACCTCTCCAGCAATGAATATGGATTGGTTTTTTATTAGTAAGTTTGTGTGCTTCTCGAACGAAATTTGCCATTTTAGGTCCAATGAACTCCAAACCCTGAAGCATTGCCATTTCTGGTGATTTTTGCTTGTAAATTGTACCAACAACTGTTCTTTCTTCATCTGAAAACAATGGAAAACTGATGGCATTTGGAATATGTCCCTTTTCGTATTCAGAAGGACTTCTCACATCTAAAATAATCGGTTTCTCCGTTTCGTCTAGGAATTCATCTACTTCTATTTTCATTTTATGTTGTTAAGTGCGAATATCTTGGTGATGATAAAGCTGTGTATGTTTATTAGGGCGAATTTAGGGATAAAGAATTGGAAAGTTAGGAAATGGTGGAATTTTGTTTAAGTCTGATGCAATTCATTTCGTGATAATATTTCATAAAGGGGTTCAACATCAACCTTCGTCTTCTTCAACATCAAAGCCATTCAAGTACAAGAATGCCAATCCCAAAAAGTTGAACAGCTACAAACAAAAATCAAAAATAAACAAAAAATTCGAATCATTGGTAGCTGTAGATGGAGATTCTGATCCAAAGAATGAGTTATAAAGTTTGATATTTGAAGGTGGAAAATTAAAAATTGAAGGTAGAAATGAAGTCGATTTATCATCTCTATAAGATGAAGCTGAAGATGCATATTCTAATCCGATGAATGAGCTTCAAAAAATCAGTTTAGATGGAAATAGAATCAGATTATCGCAAAATGGTGATTTTGTTGACTTACTTCAAGGTAGTGGAGATGATACCGATGATCAGAATTTACAGTTGAATGGCACAAAATTCCATAAAAAAAAGGGCGATAATCTCAAAAATTATCGCTCTTTATCTATCGAGCATGCCTAAATCTTCATCTTTCCCAATACCTTCCTACTCCACCACCTTCTTCACCCGATTCACATCATCCGCCATAGAAAGCGTCAATCGAACAATACAATCTGTTTTTGCTGTCAAATCATGTGGAACACTTCCTGCAAGAGCAACAATATCGCCTTCAACAAGATTGTGGATAGTATCATCCACACCAAAATCGAGTTCCCCTTTCACCATAGTCACAGTGATTGGAAATTTGGTTTGATGTTTAGCCATAATTTGTCCCGCTTTGAATAAAATTCTAATTTCTTTAGTAGAATCTGTTTGAAACAGGACTGAAATAGATGGTTTTACATCATTATAACTCAAATCCTTTAGAATATTGGTATACTTCATTTTTAGTTAAATTTTAGTTTTAAAACTACAAAACTAATAGACTAAGAAATAGTTTTTTAAATCAGGATGTAAAACTCGAAAAATGATAAATGTCATCAAAGTCTTAAAGTCCAGAAGTCCTGCCATCCTGCCATCCTGCCATCCTGCCGTCTTGAAGTCCTGAAATCTTGCCGTCCTGAAATCTTAAAGTCCTGCCATCCTGCCGTCTTGAAGTCCTGAAGTCCTGCCGTCCTGAAGTCCTAAAGTCTTGAAGTCCTAAAGTCTTGAAGTCCTGCCGTCCTGAAATCTTAAAATCCTAAACATTAAATCTAAAATGCATACAATCCCCATCCGCAACCACATATTCCTTTCCTTCCACTCTCATCTTACCTGCTTCTTTTACCGCCGCTTCCGAACCAAGATTAGAAAAGTCGTCAAAAGCAATCACTTCTGCTCGAATAAATCCTTTCTCAAAATCCGTATGAATAACACCTGCTGCTTGTGGAGCTTTCCATCCATTTACGATTGTCCACGCTCGAACTTCTTTCACACCCGCAGTAAAATAAGTGATTAGATTTAGTAATTTATAGGCGGCAGTGATAAGTCTATTGACTCCAGGCTCTTCAAGTCCCATATCGGACAAGAATTCTTTTTGCTCTTCTGGGGCATCCAATTCTGTAATATCAGCTTCGATACCTGCGGATATTAATATTACTTCTGCGTCTTCATCTTTTACCAACTCAATCAATGCTTTTGTATGTTTGTTTCCAGTATGAATTGACTCTTCATCGACATTGCAAACATATAAAATAGGTTTCCCTGTCAAAAGCATCATTTCTTTCAATAATTCACCTGCTTCTCCATCCAAATCTAAGGTTCTAGCAGGTTTCATTTGCTCTAAATGAGCTTTAATTATTTGAGCGGCTTCATAGGCTTTTTGATCTTCCTTTTTACCACTTTTTGCCAATTTTCTAGCCTTGTCCATTCTTTTTTCAACAGCATCAAGATCTTTTAATAATAATTCTGTGTCAATAATTTCCTTATCTCTGACAGGATCAATATTTCCATCAACGTGCACTACATTCGTATCTTCAAAACATCGAACTACATGAATAATAGCATCTGTTTCTCGAATATTTGCAAGAAATTGATTTCCTAATCCTTCCCCTTGACTTGCTCCTTTAATTAATCCTGCAATATCAACAATCTCAATCGTTGTATTTTGCACATTTTGGGGGTTAACCAATTCTGTTAATCTATCCAATCTTTTGTCTGGAACGGTTATAATTCCTACATTTGGATCTTTTGTAGCAAAAGGATAATTTGCTGCTAGTGCTCCCGCAGAAGTCAAAGCGTTGAAAAGAGTTGATTTACCTACGTTGGGAAGCCCAACTATACCACATTGTAATGCCATGATTATTACTTTTTTTAAAAACTGTGCAAAGATAGATTATTTTTTGATAAGTTTTTTGAAAAAAGTGGAGCAGTTGAGTCGATTGTCTTAACGACAACCTAGGTGAGCAGGTTAGTTGCTATTCTGACGTGTACCTGATTCATAAATTAAATTTTATTTATGAATAAAATCCAACTCAACTGCTCACCTGTTGTAGGTAAACTCACCTAGATTTTGCATAGGCAAAATCGCCTAACCTTCTCAACTAATACACCTATTTCTTAATATACTGCTCTAAATCACTTGCTAATTTCTCAGCATCTCTATATCCTACTAATTTTCCAAGAGACTTGAATTGCGGGTCATAGATTGCAAGGGTAGGGTAGCCTCTAACTCCAAAGAACGATGCCAGTTGATTTTTTGCATTTCGTCCTCTCTTATTGGGTTTGAAACCTGGATTTGAATATTTTTTCCCTTGAAAAGTATATTCGTCATTTCCTTCTGCATTAAATTTTACAATATGGAAATTCTCTTTAAATATTTTTTGAATTTTTGGATCTGAGAATGTATTTCTATCGAGCATTTTACAAGGACCACACCAAGGAGTATATACATCTACTAGTACTGGTTTTGGATCACTTTTTACCGCTGCTTCTATTTGATTCATTGAAAGCCAATTCAACCCTTCCTTCTTGTATTTGCCTTCAACTTGGGAATTTTTTGTAGTACAAGATACGGCTGCAAAAGATAAAACGAGTATCCAAAATAAATGATTAATTTTCATAATTTAAGTTTGATTGATTTAATATGATTTTAATTTTCAATACAAAGATATAAAAAAAAGCCCAATCATGTGATTGAGCTTCAAATTCCACCTATTTCTAGGCTCTATAATACGGATTCTTTAATCTTTATTGATTTCAACAGCATCATCATCTTCTATGATAATTACTTTATGGCCGCTATTTTTACGTGCATCCAATTGATCGGAATCAAAATGAATTATCTTTCCATTTTTATCTAATATTTCAATATCTAAGGCTTTTAATTTTTCTTTTAAATGTTCAGGAATATCTCCTTCACCTGACCATTCGATTATTTCAGGTTCGTTATCATCATTCACTTTAAGAATCTTAATCGTTTTTTGACCATCTTTTTCAGTAGCATCAACGTCAAGTTTAATCAATTTAACTTTGTCCGATTCAATTTTTTTTCCGTCCATAAAGACGATTGTTTCTCCAGCATCATTAGTCGTTATTTTTATTCCATCGACTTCAATTTCATCTGGACTTTCAGATATTTTTATGATTTTTTCTGTGGTTGAATTTCCATCATCAGTCACGGTTTTAATCGTAACCACTTTTGATGTTGATTTGATAACGGTTTTTGTTTGAGAAAAACTATTGTTTGACAAAAGGATAGTTAGTACAATTACGAGTAATTGAGTGAATAATTTCATTTTTTAATAAATTTTAATTTTTAGTTATCGAATAGTTTTTAAATGTAATTCTTTGATTAAATGGCCAATTTGTTCTGTCTTTTTGCTTAGATCGAGTTTGACATCTTCTATATCAGATAGAAATGTTCCCGATTCAATTTCATTTACAGAAAAATATGAAACTTGATGATTTCCGTTGGAATTAAACAACATCACCTTATTGGTAATTACTCCATTGGTATCTACCGTTTTTACAATTATTTTTGGAGTTGTTGATTTTGGTATTTCTCTTGTACCATTTTCAATACTTTGAAAAAACCAAGATACATCGGTCGCTAAAATTCTATCTACAAAATAGCTTCTACTTGTATCGGGAATATTCCAAGAAGATGTGATATTTACGGTTTCTTTATTCCATTTAGATTGATATTTCCAAAGCTGGTGAAGACTATTATACAGCCTATAAAATCGAAAAGGTCATTGAAAATAATCAATCTAAATGGAATAAAGAAACCGTAAATATCACATCTTCTTGGAATATTCCCGATACAAGTAGAAGCTATTT
>CAMZLN010000245.1 GCA_947311465.1 uncultured Saprospiraceae bacterium | reverse complement strand
TGGCGGTTTCATCAGGGATAATTGAATTTGGACTAAATTTCAATTTTCTATCCCCAGCAAAACCCGCCCAATCCATTGCACCTTTTTCATACAAAATAAAATTGGGATTAAAATTCATACCTGGTGTCACTCCATATCCAACTGAAAATTTCATGGTTTTCGTCTCAGGAAAATCTTTTAATGTGATATCAACTAGCCCTCCAGTAAAGTCCCCTGGCAAGTCTGGTGTAAATGTTTTATACACTATCAAATTATCAATCAGATTGGTTGGAAATAAATCCATTTGTACAGTATTCTTATCTGGATCTAAACCAGGAATCGTCATACCATTCAATACTGTTTTGATATATCTATCTCCTAATCCTCTTACAAAAACATACTTTCCACCGTCAATAGATACGCCTGGCACACGCTTGACTGCTTCTGCCGCATTTCCATCTCCACTTCGACTAAAAGATTCAGACGAAATAGCATCTATCAAGTTTAAAGATTTCTTTTGAATAGCCATCAATGCTCCTTCACTTCTCTGACTTGCCTTTGCCGTTACAATTACTTCTTCTAGCCCAAAGGATTCTTCAGAAAGATTTATATTTAGGACTGTGACTTCTCCAGCTTTAACGATGACATCTGTGATGACTTGATTTACATACCCAATAGAAGTAAAACTCAATTTATAAGTTCCTTCTTCTAACTCTAGCATATATTGACCATCCAAATCCGTTGTCGTACCCGTACCAGTATCATCAACAATTACATAAGCACCTATCAGCGTTTCTCCATTTCCTTTGTCGGCAACAACACCTCTTACTTTACCTGTATCAGCAAAAGAGATAATAGACAAAAACAAAGAGATAAATATTAAAAAATGTTTCATTAGTATATTATTAGAAATTAGTTATGAATGTTGTTTGAATACAATTATTAGTTGATTATTTTTAGTTTCTAAAATAGCAAAAGACCCCTTCAAATTGAAGGTGTCTTTTGATACCAATTGGATTAGTGTTTTATAATTTACCATTTAACTTAGCCCAAGTCCAGCCATCAAATTCTGATAAATCTGCACCCGCAGCATTTGAATTATTATTCGCTCCTGAAAAAATTGTTTCTACAGCAGTTTTCATTTCATCTGATATTGGACAACCATTATGCTCGCCATCTTCTGATTTAGTGTAAATAGATATCGGAGCATTTGTATTATTATCTTTCACAATTAAAGTTGCTGGATTTGCAACGTAGTGCGTGTATGCATCCGTTTTTTCTTCTGTACAATTCTTCTTAAATGAAGCACTTAACTTGAATTTTGTCAACCCTTCAAATTTACAATTCTTGATAGTCCCTTGTGCTTTTGACTTCATATCTACTGAACCATCTCCTGTTTTTGAAATAAACGTACAATTTTCAATCGTGAATAAACCGCCTACATTTGTAGAATTTTCTGGTCCATCTATTTCTAAAAACTCATCTCCAGTATTATCATAAATTACAACTGAATTTTTAAAACTTCCTGAAAAATTTTGGTCAATATCAAATGCATCATCCTGTTGGTAAGCCACCAAAGCATATTCGATATTTACAGATCCACCGAAACACTCGATTCCATCATCCAAGTTTCCTACAATCTCAATGTGATTGATTGTTGTGCCAGAACCTACACCACCCAATGTTAAACCATTAATTTCGTTTCCTTCTCCAATCAATGTTCCTCCATGTCTGATAGAAACATATTTTAAGATACCTGAATTATCGCTATCGTCATTTCCTCCATATTTTCCAAAAACTTCATCCGCAGGAATCCCTTCAATTTGGGCTTCTGTATCTCCAATTTTAGCTGAAACGTTTGCTTTTCCTAAGATAATTACCCCTCCCCATTTTGAGTGATCCGTTTCCTTAAGATTAGTTCCTGTTTTCTCTCCTACTTTTATATTATCCAAGGTAGATGTGAAAATGATTGGCTTTTCAACGGTTCCTTCTGCTAATAATTTTCCACCTCTCGCCACAACTAATGCAGACGCTAATGATCCTTGTCCTTGACGACCTTTAATAATCGTTCCTGCTTCGATTGTCAATGTAACACCATCTTGTACAATTACTTTTCCAGCTAATTCATAGATGTTTTCAGCACTCCATGTCTCATTGGTTGTAATTGCTCCTGATTTTGTTTCCGTTTTTACACTTGGTGTTGCATTTGGATCTATTATACAATTTCCATTATCACAAAGATATCCTGTTGGACAAGTTACGTCGTCACAAATTTCACCTTTATCACATGATGAGAAAGAAATCAAACCCAGTACAAAAATAAAAAATACACTTTTAGAAAAATTCAATTTTTTCATTTTACTTCACAGTTTTAATTATTAAAAATAAATCTACTGCAAAGTTAAGGGGGCAATGTGAAGTCAATCTAAAGTTTATGACAACTTTCAATTAAATTCTCCAGTTTGGTATTTTTCTTTTGATGCTAGTTCCTATAAAGTGCTGCTACGGACCTATGAAATAGTAAGTTCTGTCTAATTTTTCAAAAAAACTGTATCAATTTAAAAGTTTATCGTCTTAGCAAATGAAAGATAGTCAAAAAAACTTAATTTATCATTTATGGAAAAACAAATAGAACAATTGTATAAACCCTTATATCTCTACATCAAAAAAAGGATTACTAATTCCCTTGATGCCGAAGATTTGACACAAGAAGTTTTTTTAAAATTATCAAAATCTGATATTCAAAACGTAAAAAGTATTAAAAGCTGGGTATATTCAATAGCAAGAAACTCAATAATAGATTATTATCGTAAGAAAAAAATAATTACAGATGATATTGAAAATTTATCTTTTACAGATATCGAAACAGATAATAATACAATTGCTGAATTGAGTTCCTGTATTCGCCCATTCAGTTACTAATGATTTTAACTTCTTTCTTCCCCGTTGAACTTTAGATCGTACTGTTGTATAATTTATGTTTAATTTTTTGACAATTTCTTTTTGAGAAAATCTTTCAATTTCAGACAGGGAGATTATATTCTAGTCATCGGGTAGTTGATTTATGAATGGGCGAATACAGGAACTCAATTCAGCAATTGTATTATTATCTGTTTCGATATCTGTAAAAGATAAATTTTCAATATCATCTGTAATTATTTTTTTCTTACGATAATAATCTATTA
>CAMZLN010000244.1 GCA_947311465.1 uncultured Saprospiraceae bacterium | reverse complement strand
CGCTCACTTTCTAAGGACATTATAATCTTAAAATTTAAATTTTTATCCTTTTTTCATTCCTTTAATTTAGATTCAATTCTTTCAAGAAATTTTATTTGACTATTAAAACTATTTATTTAAATCAAACTCTGAAAATGACCTAACTTAATCAAAAATTAAATAAATAAATTAGTAACACTACTTAATACTACAAATATAATCGAAAAATTAAAATTTACTTAAATAATCACCCAATTCTCAAAATTTTAATCTCCACTCGTTGATTTTTCAAACGCCCCGATTTAGTTCTATTAGTTGCAATTGGCTTTCGTTTTCCATATCCCTTATACTTAAGACGTTCTGCTTGAATACCTTTTTCAACAAGATATTTAGCGACAGATTTTGCTCTAAGCTTTGATAGTTTATCACAAAATTCATGAGAAGGAATATTATTTGAATGCCCCCCAATTTCGATATAAATACCAGGATTATCATGCATAAAACTATAAATTTCATCTAAAGTTGGATACGATGATTCTTCAATCTTATATGAATTAGGTCCAAAATATAATTTATCAATTCTAATAGTTTGCCCTTTTTTCAACTTGTTTTTATCAAATTTATTGATAACAATCTTATTTGGAGTAGGCTTTGGATTAGGTATAATTGGGTCTTTTTTAGGATTTTCTTTAGGAACATTCGCTACATAATCGGGTATTTCATAGGTGATAATAACTTTATCCATAGCGGATTCAATCTCATTTTTCACAGTAATCGAAACCCTATTTTTTCCTTTAAAAAGTCGAATATTCGCTCTAACTATTCCATTTTCAACTTCAAAATCTTCAATTATTTGATTATTAACAACAATAACAAAGACGGATTTGTCTTCGACATTTCCGATAGTTGCTTTCAAAGGAAAAATTTCTTCATCAACTGTAATTTTATCTTTTTCCGGATTTATAATTTTAACATAAGGCACTTTATTAAATTCTTTATCACAGTCTATCTGAACGATATCTGAAATATTGTCAATTAATAAATTTCCGTTATATGGAAATAGAATAGGTGTTTTATAAAATGCTTCAAATGAAATATGTGTAATTCTTGATTTAGGTTCCAATTTGAAAGTATATTTCACCCAGTGGGTATGAGATATTTCATCCGTTACGACAAAATTTTCTTTTTTATCACAATAGTTATTTCCTCCCCATATTCTTAGAGTAATTGGCTGATTGTGATTGATTGTATTTAAGGAATATTGACTTTCATCTGGAGTTTTTGGATTTCGATCTCCTCTCCCACTGATATAATTTTCAGAACGAGCAAGATAAACACTTATCTGATAACAATTTCCTGCTTTCAATGGAGACAATAATCTTTGCGAAACAGCCTCCCAAGTATCATCATCTCTTACAACCAATCCAAGATATGTATTTCCATTTTGTGGAGCCAAATCAACTCCGAAAAATGAAGGTTGAATATCAGGTGGTGTTTGTGAAGGAAAATTAACTGATCCACAGTCCAACCATCCCTTAGGAGAATACCCATGAATTCCACTATGGGGAACATCTTCAAAAGAAGAATTAGTCAACCGTATTACCTGTGATTGCCCATTAGATTCAAATATAGCCATTGTGCTCAATAAAAGAAACAACAATAAATTTCTCATGTTCATATTAATTCTGTCTTTAAACTTTGCACAGCGCATCTACCACCATGCATTGTACATAACGCTTGTTGCTATTCCTTTTGTTGTATAAAAATACAAAAAAAAGAGGATAATTATTAGATAATCACCCCCTTTTATATTTTTTATTATTTTTTACTTGAAAGCATTCAATCCAGTAATATCCATACCCGTAATTAATAAATGGATATCATGCGTTCCTTCATAAGTAAGAACCGTTTCAAGATTCATCATATGACGCATAATTGGGTATTCATTTGTAATTCCCATTCCACCATGGATTTGTCTAGCTTCTCTTGCGATTTCTAGAGCAGTCATTACATTATTACGTTTTGCCATTGAAATCTGTGCTGCGGTAGCTTTTCCTTCATTGGCCATTTTTCCTAGTTTCCATAAAAGTAACTGTGCTTTAGTGATTTCTGTAATCATTTCCGCCAATTTCTTTTGTGTCAATTGGAATTGCCCGATTGGTTTTCCGAATTGAATTCTCTCTTTAGAATATCGTAATGCTGAATCATAGCAATCCAAGGCAGCACCAATCGCTCCCCAAGCAATACCATATCTAGCTTTTGACAAACATCCCAATGGACCTTTCAATCCTTCTACATTTGGAAGAATATTTTCTTTAGGAATACGCACATCTTCAAAAACCAATTCACCAGTAATTGAAGCTCTCAATGACCATTTTCCATGAATTTCTGGCGCTGAAAATCCTTTCATCCCTTTTTCTACAATCATTCCACGCACTTTACCCGCTTCATCCCTTGCCCAAACAACTGCAATATCAGCAATCGGTGAATTAGTAATCCACATTTTTGCACCATTGAGAATATAATCATCACCATCTTTTTTGATAGTGGACAACATACCAGCAGGATTTGATCCATGATCAGGTTCTGTCAATCCAAAACAACCAATCATATCGCCACTTGCCAATTTTGGCAAATACTTCATTCTTTGTTCTTCAGATCCATATTTATAAATAGGATACATTACCAAAGATCCTTGAACGGAAGCCATAGAACGAATTCCTGAATCACCACGTTCCAATTCTTGCATGATGATACCATAAGACATTTCGTCCATGCCTCCGCATCCATATTTTTCTGGCAAACTGGGACCAAAGGCACCAATTTCTGCCAACCCCTTGAATAAATGCGTAGGACAAACGGATCTATTTGCATAATCTTCTATAATTGGACTCACTTCTTTTTTGACCCAATCTCTTACAGCTTCTCTAGCCATTATGTGGTCTTCATTCAATAATTCATCAACATTATAATAGTCATGATATTGAAATCTATCTGTTTTTGATTTTGAACTCATATTTTTTTACGTTTTAAGCTGCAAAAGTACATAATTTTTCAATCAAATTGTGTAAAATTGTGCATTATGGAAAGTGATTTTTGTTAATAACGAGATTTTGGTGGAGCAGTTACAAAACAATTGGTTCTAAATGCTACAATTTAAAGTCTTACAATCCAAAATTAAAACAAATGGGACTAATCGCCTTAGAAGGAATGCATTTTCATGCATATCATGGATTTTATCCTGAGGAAGAAATTATAGGAAACGAGTTTGTCGTAGATATTTATATTGAGACTAATTTTCAAAAAGCTGCGCAAGAAGATGATTTATTTAAAACTATAAATTATGAAACTGTTTTTCTAATTTGTCAATCTGAAATGCGACACCCTAGCCGCTTGCTAGAAAATGTTGTAGAAAGGATAATCGATGCTTTAAAACATCAATTTTCCAATATGTTGAGTGTTTCAGTGCGTTTGACAAAAATGAATCCACCACTATCGGGACGTGTTGATAAAGCAATAGTGGAAGACAGTGCTGAATTTTCAAAAAAATGTGGACGCTGTGGAAAAGGACTATCCTGTTATTCTGATAAAAGTTGTTGGTGCAATACGATGTCTATTCCTCAAGGTAAATTAGATTCGATTAATGCTCAATTTAAAGGATGTTTGTGTAAAAAATGCTTGAAAGAGTTTGTTTAGGTAAGGACGGCAGGACGGCAAGACTTCAGGACTTCAGGACGGCAAGACTTCAAGACTTCAGGATGGCAGGACTTCAAGACTGCAGGGCTTTAAGACTTCGAGAATTCAGGGGATGCACCACTAAAATAGGAATTTAAGATTATTATAACACCTTTTATGGAATTTAAACGTATTAAGTATGGACGAGTTTTTGTAATATTTGAAATACCAAAACTCCAAACACATTAATTAACAAAAAATAAAATCATGATTAAGAAAATTTTAGCCTTATTTATAGTAGTCAGTTTAGTATCTTGTACACCTAAAGATATTGATGCAATTCTAGGAACCGTAATGGAAAGTGGCGCACTATCCAATGCAGATATTGGAAATGGATTGAAAGAAGCCTTGAGCCAAGGAATAGGGAAAGGAGCGAAACGTTTATCCATGAAAGATGGATATATGAAGAGTGCCTATAAGATTCTTTTACCGAAAGAATTCAATACCGTAATCACGAAGTTGAAAGGAAATCCATTAACATCAGGCTTAGCCGGAAGAGCAGAAGATAAAGTATTGCAATTGTTCAATCGTGCAGCAGAAGATGCAGCAACTACCGCAAAACCAATTTTCATAAATTCGATCAAACAAATGTCCTTTAGAGATGCCAAAAGCATTTTGATGGGGGATAAAAATGCTGCCACTCAATTTTTGAATAGAACGACACACAGTCAATTGTATGATGCATTCAAGCCTAAGATTGTAAAATCCTTATCAAAAGTAGATGCGAATATTAATGCAATTAAATTATGGAATCAAGCGATTACAGCTTATAATTCTTTTTCATCTAAGAAGGTAAATCCTGATTTAGAAGATTATGTAACGAACAAAGCATTAGATGGTCTTTTTGCAATGGTAGAAAAGGAAGAATTGAATATCCGTACTAATCTAAGAAGTCGTTCGAGTGATTTGTTGAAGAAGGTTTTTGCATTGCAGGATAAGAAATAAATTTAAAATTTGCAGAATATTAATTCTTAGAAAAGCAACTCAATTCATTTTGGGTTGCTTTTTTTAATTAAAGAAATAATGATTTATATTACTGTTTCATCCTTTCAACTTCATAATTTATTAGTACTTTCGCAGATAGAATTGATTTTTAAATTTCGAGGACAAAGAAGATGAAAGCATTAATTGAACAGTTTTACCCAATAATAGTTTCTGATATTCAAAAACTAGGTGGCTATGACAACGCCAACTATTTGGTGATTACAGACTACAAAAAATATATTTTTAAGACCTACTTGGCTTCAGAAAAAGAATTCGTTGATGCTGAAACTCGAGCACTCCACCATCTCAACAGCTTTAGTATTTCTAAACCTATTCGAGGAATTACAGACAAGTATTTTTATGAAACTGTGTTCAACGGTGAAAAAATAATTATTAGATTATTGAGCTTTCTTGATGGCGATTTTATGAAAGATGTTCCATTGACAGATGTTCTACTTCAATCTTTTGGTTCATTTTTAGCAGAATTGGATTTATCGCTCAAACATTTTAAGAACTTTTTCATTCAAGGTAATCAGCATTCATGGGATAATCAATATTGGAAATTAAATGAAGAATTGATTCAACATATTGCCCAACCTACCCACAGAAAGATAGTGGAACATTTTTTTCAGCAATATGAAGAAAATGTTGTTCCTAAAATACCGAATTTACGAAAGCAGATTATACACAATGATGCCAATACTGGAAATGTACTTGTAAAAAAAGGAATCGTTTCTGGGATTATTGACTTGGGAGATATTGCCTATTCTTTTTTGGTAAATGACATTTCAAATGCAATTGCTTATGCTATTTTAGGTCAAAAAAAACCTTTAAATATTGCCGCAACCCTACTAAAAGCATATACCAAAAAATTGCCGCTGCTTGTAGAAGAAATTGATGTCTTATACTACTTGATTGCCACTAGATTATCCGTTTCGGTATGTAATTCTGCCCATGCAAAAGTAACAAATCCTGATAATCGGCACATTTTTACCACAGAGAAAGATGCTTTTGAATTGCTTGAAAAATGGATTGATATTGATTCTATTGTTGTACAGGATATGTTTAGGAAAGCGGCTGGTTTTGATATCCAAAATGCTTAATAAATTTCTATAGTAAATTTATCTGCTTGCTTCATTTGTCTGTGACTTGACCAATTTGCATCAAGAAATTCCATATCTTCGCATCATGAATCCACCAATAATTGATGTAATAATTCCAGTTTTAAATGAAGAAGACTCTATCGGAAAGGTCATTGCAGACATTCCTGATATTGTACAAGATATTATCGTATGCAACAATGGAAGTGATGATAATACTGCCGAAGTTGCTCTTTCTAAAGGTGCAATTGTAGTGAATCAACCTATCAAAGGATATGGAATCGCTTGTCTAAAAGGAATGGAGTACATTGCCAATAAATCAAAAGATAAACAACCTGATATTGTCGTTTTTCTAGATGGGGATTATTCAGATTATCCTGAAGAATTGACCAAAATAATTGCCCCGATTTTAGAAGATAATATGGATATTGTGATTGGATCTAGAGCAATAGGTGAAAGAGAATCGGGTTCGATGATGCCGCAACAAGTATTTGGAAATTGGTTGGCAACGACATTGATTCGATTGTTTTATGGCTATAAATTTACAGATTTAGGACCTTTTCGTGCTATCAAATATGATAAGCTGTTAGAATTGAATATGATTGATAAAAACTTTGGTTGGACGGTGGAACTGCAAGTGAAAGCTGCCAAAAAGAAGATGAAATGTACAGAAGTAGCGGTAAAATATCGACATCGGATTGGGGAGTCGAAAGTGACGGGGACAATCAAAGGTTCCGTGATGGCGGGATATAAAATACTTTGGACTATATTTAGGTATTTATGATTTCAAGACTTCAAGATTTCAAGACTTCAGGATTTCAAGACTATTACAAGTGGATATTTTCTATCTTGATGGTTTTTGGGGTGTTTTTATTAGGCTATCAGTCAGAGCAATCAAGTTTTGGGATTATATTTTCAAGTTACACCATGCTATTTGTTGTTTATGGCTTCATTTTTTGGTTAATCAAATCTGAAAAAGACATACTTTTCTTTCTTGGTCTAGGAGTGATTTTGAGAGTGGTTTTAGTGATTCCATTGCCCCATTTGTCGGATGATGTCTATCGTTTTATATGGGATGGGAGACTTTGGTTGAATGGTATCAACCCGTTTACTCACTTGCCGTCTTATTATATTGAAAATCAGATTTCTTTGGTAGGAATCGATGGGTCTTTGTATGAAAAACTCAATTCCCCAAAGTATTTTACGATATATCCACCTGTTCACCAATTGTCATTTTATATTTCGGCATATTTATTTCCCCATAGTATTTATGGGAATGCTTTGGTTTTGAAATTGATAAATTTTCTGTTTGAATTGACTACAATTTTCTATTTATGGAAGATTTTGGTCAAGGAAAAATTGATACCAAATATAAATCCAAAAAACATCATTCTTTATGTATTGAATCCATTGATTTTAATCGAATTGGTGGGAAATCTTCATTTCGAAGCAGCTATGATTTGCTTTTTGACTATGGCGTTGTACTATATTTTAAAACATCAAAATCATAAATCTGCCGTATTTTTTGCCTTATCTATTGCTTCCAAATTGCTTCCATTGATGTTTTTACCATTTATTATCAAACGAATAGGTTGGAAAAAGAGTTTGGTATATTTTTCGATTATTGGTGTGTTTTTGATTTTGATGTTTTTGCCACTTTATGACCCGCAATTTGTAGCGAATTTTGGAAGTAGTCTCAATTTATATTTTCAACGTTTTGAATTTAACGCAAGTTTTTATTACATATCTCGGTGGATAGGATATCAAATATATGGATGGAATAAGATACAGGATTATGGTCCATTATTGAGTTTGGTGACGCCAATTGGCATTGGAATATTTTTTTTATGGGAACGAAAACCTAAAAATTTCACATTGCCCATTGCTATGCTTTTCGCTTTTACACTTTACTTATCGATGGCAACGATTATTCATCCTTGGTACATTGCATTGCTTGTTTTATTTGCAGCGATGAGTCGGTTTCGATATCCCATAATTTGGTCATATATGATTACATTGACCTATATCAATTATTCTTATCCAAGTTACCATGAAAATCTTTGGATTGTTGTATTTGAATACATCGTTGTGTATGGATATTTGATTTGGGAATTATTAATATCTAAAAATAGATTTCAAAATCATCCACATTTTCAATATATTGATAATCAAACCAAGACTTAAATTTTTTAAACGAAAAGCGTTTAGGTAATAGGTCTTCATCTATATAATCCAGCAATACTTTTTCCATTACTTCCTTGTAACTATCGTCTAACCATGCGTCAAAATCAATAAATCTATTAAAAAAAAGGAGTATTTTAGAAGGCAAAATTTCACGATCACTTTCATAATGTTCAAGATGCTTCTTTATATATTTCAAAACAGGTGATTTCAATTGTAAAAAAATAGCTTCTCGATTGATGCCACCTTCTTTATCATAAATTGCATCGTCTTCATACATTTCATCATCGTCATCATCATATATATCATCAAACAAACCATCAAAAATATCATCATCAGGCATTGGATTATTCATAATTCCTTGAATGGCTACCATGTATTCTTCAATCGGCATAGTTTGCACTGAAATTTCTTCTGTTTTATCCAAAATTTCAAAATCAAAAATAAATAAATCATATTCTGCGAAATATTTCTTTTTTCTTTTGATTAAAAACTCCAATACTTCGATAACGTCATCTGGAGTACCTGCTTTAGCTGCAGCGAATTGTGGATCTATAAAGTTTTCGGGCATTTCTGCCAGCATATTACTTGTATTCCAAGCACTCAATCCGATTTCAAGCGTCTCGACATCTCCGTATTCGCCTTCAATTGGTTTTACAAAATCTACCAATAATTTTGCATAATTTACACGATTTCGATCAAAAAGACTTACTATTTTGGTATCTTTTGCCATAGTTATTGTATTTAGTTTAGAAACAATTCTTGTGTCCGAAAAATAAGAATTTATTTTTAATTTTTATTATAATAAAAAGAATTTCTGATAAATATCTTTTTGTAGTATGATTCAGATTAACTTTGCAAAAAACAAACTCAATATGCCATTCAATTCCTTAGGATTATCCGCCACTTTAGTTCAATCTATCCAAAAATTAGGATATAAACAACCATATCCCATTCAAAAAAAAGCCATTCCATCTATTTTAAAAAAGAAAGATGTCTTGGGAATTGCAAAAACAGGATCTGGAAAAACCGCCAGTTATGTCCTACCTATCTTACAAAATTTAAAAGGTCAAACCGATATCAAAGATAGAAATATCAATGTTTTGGTTTTGGTTCCAACGAGAGAATTAGCGGTTCAGGTGCAAGAAGTTTTTCGACAATTTAGCTTGGATTTACCTTACCCTGTCCGATCACTTGCTGTATTTGGCGGAGCATCTATCAATCCGCAGATGAAGGCGATGTACAAGGTCAATGTATTGGTGGCTACGCCTGGACGTCTATTGGATCTGGTCAATTCCAATGCTTTACAACTTTCCAAAGTAACCACTTTGGTACTAGATGAAGCGGATAAATTATTGAATTTAGGTTTCAAAAAAGAATTGGATGAAATACTAGATTTATTACCTAAGAAACGACAAAATCTCCTTTTTTCAGCTACACTGAGTCCTAAAGTTCAAAATATAGAATCTGTTCTATTAAATAAACCCGAGATTATCAAAATCGAAGAAAAAGAAGAAGAAACAGGTTTAATCAATCAAGTAGGATATTTTGTTTCAGATGAGAAAAAAGGTCCACTTTTAAGATACCTAATTAAAACCAATAATATGCAACAGGTGCTTGTTTTTGCATCTTCTGTTTATAAAGTCAACAATATTGTAGATAAACTAAAGAAAAATGGTATCCAAGCTAAGGCTATTCACGGAAAGAAAAGTCAAGGCACTAGAACAGATACTTTAGAACAATTCAAAGCGAAACATCTTCAAGTTTTGGTGACAACGGACTTATTGGCTCGTGGTATTGATATAGAATTCCTTCCTTTCGTGGTGAATTATGAACTGCCCCGTTCTCCGAAAGATTTTGTGCACCGAATTGGACGTACAGGTCGAGCTGAAAACCAAGGGGAAGCTATCACTTTTGTTACTCCAGAAGATCAACATCATTTTAGAGTCATTCAGAAAAAAATGAAGCAGTGGGTGACGATGATTGATTCTGAGAAGTTGAATTTACAGTGATTTTGATTTACAAATAAATATCTGTAAAGAAAAATATAGTCTTTAAATAAAATATATTTATTTTTATTATATATTTTTATTATCTT
>CAMZLN010000243.1 GCA_947311465.1 uncultured Saprospiraceae bacterium | reverse complement strand
CTATTTGGGGCAACCATAAACGATATAAAGAAACCTATTTTTCAGCTTATAAAGGAATGTACTTTACAGGTGATGGTGCTTTGAGAGATGCTACGGGATACTATCGAATTACAGGTCGAGTGGATGATGTGATTATCGTTTCAGGTCACAATCTTGGGACTGCCCCCATTGAAGATGCTATCAATGAGCATCCCGCTGTCGCAGAATCGGCTATCGTAGGTTTTCCCCATGATATAAAAGGGAATGCACTATACGGTTATATTGTTTTGAAAGAATCTATTGATGGTAATGATAATCTTAAAAAAGAAATAAACCAAAAAATTTCTGAACGAATCGGCCCTATTGCCAAACTCAATAAAATTCAATTTACAAATGGTTTACCCAAAACTCGATCTGGTAAAATTATGCGAAGAATCTTGAGAAAAGTTGCGTGTAATGATGTCAGCAACCTGGGGGATACTTCTACTTTATTAAATCCTGAGATTGTTCAGCAAATTATTGATGGGGTTTTGTAATTCTGAATCTATAAAAAAACCTATCGTAAATCACGATAGGTTTTTTTTATAATTTCATACTCCATTTTACAATACTACGCTAAATAATATTTCATGCAAAATCATTCATAACCAAAGCCAACTCATCCAAATACACGCCCACATGATACCCATCCAACAAGGCATGATGCCCTGAGATAGAAATGGGCATTTTAACAGCATCCCCTTCTTTAAAATATTTTCCAAATACAATTTTTGGAATTGAATCTTGGAATTTAGAATCTCGAGCATGTTGCAAACTCGTAAAAGAGATCCAAGGAACAACCGAATAATGAATCAAATCATCTCTAAAATCTTCTGGAAGGAATGCTTTTTTTGCTTTTGCTTTTTGAATTTGTTCTTCTCCTTTCATTATATATTCTTCAATCCCAGAATAGTTCTTAAAATAACAAAAACCAAAAGTATTGTCATCAAATAAGATGGTTGAACCTGCTTCAACATTTTCATAAAGCACTACATCTTCCCCTTGGATTCTGTACCGAAATGAATCTATTTTATTGATTACCTTTTGTGATAAAAATAGACATGTCAGAAAGAAAGAAATATCTTTTCGTTTACATGATGATAATAAATTAGTGATATCTATGGTAGCGGTGATATTAAAAAAAGGTTGGTCAAAATCTTTATAAAATAAAAATTGTGCTTTCCTATTCCATTCATTTATATCTATCTTTTTACTCATAGCACAAAGATATAAAAAGCCCCTACAAAACTTGTAAGGGCGAAATGATGAATTACAAATGTTGTTAATTAAAACAACAAATCTTTATTAATTCTAGGTGTTACTTTTCATGTGCAAGTTAGAGAAATACTCCAACAAAATAAAATGGGTTTTTGACAGCTAGTTGTCAAAAACCCATTTTATTTGATATTATTGTTTCACAGTTTCTAACCCTTGTTTGAATCAACAGATTTATCGCTCGACCAATTCCCTACTTTTTGGGTAATGACTAAGCTTCTGAACTGGTTTTTTAATGTGAAACTACAAATTTATTAGTCCTAACCCCTTTATCCGTAACCAAATTTAATTGATAAACTCCATCTGAAAGATTTCCTATATTAAACTGAAAATCCCCTTGGAGTAAATTAGAATATGATTTTGAAAAAATAACTCGTCCCGCCATATCAACAATATTAATTCTAGCATTTTTCACTTGCTCTACTAAATCAATCTGTACATTAACTATATCTGAAGTTGGATTAGGATAAATATCCATTTTATTGTCCAAAGTCAATGCTTCTACACCTGTGTAATTAGGATCAACTCCAATCTTCATTCGAATTACGGGAGTGATATCCAATCTAAAAAAATTAGTTTGCAAAGTGACATCATTAAAAAAACCATCGGGGTCATCCAATATGCCTACAACGGTACCATATCTTGGTTCTCCAATTCCAAACCCAAAATTTACAACGCCTGGAGATGTTGAAACAACAACATCCGTTGGGGTGTTTAAAAATATTTGTGCTCGATAATCATAAGCTTCACTTGCTTCATAAAAGATATCATCGGCATCATTTTCTGGTGTTTCATCCACATATTGAACAAGGGCAATATAATCAGTATTTGATTCTAGATTCAAGACTTCATCGCCATCTTCTACTGAATCTTCTAATTTAAACTCAATCATAACCTTATTCTCCTCATTGCCTGTAAAATCATAATCTTTAGCACCAATTTCTGTTAATTCTCCTGGATCTGCATCTCCATCATTATTTGCATCTACCCATTTATAAAGAAAAGCTAAAATAGATTGATTGGCAACAACACTAGGATTTGAAACTCCAATAATCAAATTTTCACAAACCAATGGCTTACCTTCTGCATCTTTATTACTTACAATATGAAATACGTTTCCAATCGCCCAACTATGTGGATTACCAGAGGACCAAGCACGATCAGCGGGTCTCAATCTCCTTGTTCCACCTGTTTCTTTGGCATAAATATTCTCTGTCACCTCAAAGCTAAATTCTTTTGTATTATCTGAATCATCAAAATCTTCTGCATCTGCGGAAACCGTATATTTCCCAGAATATATTCCATTTTCTGTAGGAGTAAAATTTTTCGTAAATATCTCATCCACTATACTTGAATCTGACTCAAGACTATCAAACTCTTTTTCTTCAAAAACCAATTGATTGCCATCCTTTGATACATTTACATTAAATTTAATATTCTCCTGTGTAAGTGCTCCACTGTTGTGAAAATCTCCCACAAAATATATTGGATCCACCTGACTTATTGGGATTTGTGTATAAGGAGGAATCGCATAAAATGAAGTTATTCCAAGATTATTATCCTCTCGCTCTACTAGCCTTACATTATCAATTATCCAATAATAATAATCAACCGCATAAATAAATTTTATTTTCACATTGCTGTGTCCTTCAATCTCTGGAATATTTACTTTTACAGTATTGGTTATTCTTTCAAATTGTTCAACTTCCGTATTTACCGCTATAGCATTTGAAAACGTCTCACCGCCATCAATGGAGTAGGCAACAAATGTTGAATAGGAGCCTGAGTTTGGATTTAACCATCTCAACCTTTGATCAAATTTCAGACTCAACACCTTATCTTGCCCTGACAAATCAATTATTGGACTGATCAATTCCGCATAATAATCTGGGTATGGTGGACCAGGAGCCGCTAAAGAATCTATTCCAGTCTTTCCTGTCTGATACCAACCTGATGGAAAACCTACGGCACCCGTACAATAAGAGTTGGGCATACCTATACTTACTTGAAGCCCCTGAAATGTTGTAAATCCTTCATCTGACCAATAAAATATTTCATCATCCATATTCTCAGTTGTGGTAGTCCATCCATCCATTCCATCATTAAAATCTTCTGACCAAACAACAGGTGTCCGCTCATCAACAGGGTCTAATAATTTCAAAGTTGCTGTTGCTCCTGGAACTTGTGCCCGTATTACATTGCAATCTTCTTGTGACAAACTAACAGTATGAACTGTAATTTCATCACCATGAAGACCTGGCGTCATCAAAATAGTTCCATTTGGATTATTATTGCATATTACTACAGCAATTGCTCCTGCTTCTTGTGCATTCCATGCTTTTAAAGAAAAATTGCAACTTCCACGATCAATGAAAGCAATTTTTCCAGTTAAATCATTTTGTGCAGGAGAACATCCTTCCAAAGGATCACTTGTCCCATCATCGATGAATGCGATTTCTCCTGAAAGTGAAGTATCACATGCATGACCAAAAGCAGCATGTCGCACATAATAATCTCCTTGTATAGACATAGGGCTATCTATTTGCAACTCCATTAAGGCTTGTGCCGATAAGATATTTGTTGATAAGACGACTAGAAATAAAATGTAGATTTTTTTCATGATAAATTTATTTAATTACAGAATAATTACATTTGCTATTATAGTTATTTTTAATAAATTTTTAAAATATTCTTCAACTATTCTTTCTATTTGACAAATAAATGTCAAAATAGCAGGCAAAATGAAATTTATTTCATTTCAT
>CAMZLN010000242.1 GCA_947311465.1 uncultured Saprospiraceae bacterium | reverse complement strand
GGTGCATGGTGCAAGGTGCATGGTGCAAAGGTGCAAGGTGCAATGGTATTTAAAAATTGAATTCATTTAATAATAGTAACCTTGTCCCTTTGCACCATGCACCTTGCACCATGCACCATTGCACCTTTGCACCTTTGCACCTTGCACCATTACACCTTGCACCATTACACCTTGCACCATTCACTACTCCATCAACCGTTTCTGCTCTTCCAATCGTTTTTCCATTATCGAATCTACTAAAGCTTGTACTCTATTATCAAAATGCAATGTGCATAAACTATCAATCTCTGGACCAATGACCTTTTTCTGTTTCGTTGCTAAGGAATCAATTAATTTTTTTTCAGCATGCGAAAATACAATCCTAGACTCGTCTTTACCACAACTGAATAAAAAAACAAATATGAATACTATCAAAATTCTCATTAATCTACTTTTATATTTTTTCGCTTCAAAACGAAATTTTGTCCTAGATATACTTTTTTAACCATTTCGTCAGCTGCCAGCTCTTCAGCGGTTCCTGTTTTCAAAATACTACCTTCAAACATCAAATAGGCTCTATCTGTAATGGATAAAGTTTCTTGGACATTGTGATCTGTTATTAATATTCCGATATTTTTTGTTCTTAATTTTGCTACAATATATTGAATATCTTCAACGGCGATGGGGTCAATACCCGCAAATGGCTCATCCAATAGAATAAATTTCGGATTGGTTGCCAAAGCTCGAGCTATTTCAGTTCTTCGTCTTTCTCCACCCGATAAAGTGTCCCCATTATTTTTTCTTACCTTTTCCAATCGAAATTCAGTAATCAAGCTTTCCAATTTTTCTTTTTGCTCTGCTTTAGACAATTTGGTCATTTCTAAAACAGCTTTAATATTATTTTCCACTGTTAATTTCCTAAAAACTGATGCTTCTTGGGGTAAATATCCAATTCCTTTACGTGCACGTTTGTACATGGGCAAAGTAGTGATTTCTTCATCTTCCAAATATACTGCTCCTTCGTTGGGCTTGACAAAACCTACGGTCATATAAAAAGTTGTCGTTTTTCCAGCTCCATTGGGACCCAACAACCCTACGATTTCACCTTGATTTACTTCAAGAGAAACGCCCCGAACAACTTTTCGACTCCCATATATTTTTACTAATCCTTCTGCTCTTAATTTCATCTTGAAATTTTAATGATGCAATACTAATCTCCTAATTCTCAATTCCTAATTCCTAATTCCTAATTCCTAATTTACCTCAACATTTTCAAACCAAAGTTTAAAACTCCCATCTTTATTTCGATGATTCAAAGGAATTTTCACTCCATTAAAATCTTTTTCTCCTTCCCAAACGACTCCTTTTCCATTTTTAGAACCATTCGGTCTATAAATCCATTCTACAATTCTTAAATCACTATCTAAAAATAATTCATAAATATCTCCTGGTGTATATCCTTGGTCACTTTTATATTTAATTACTAATTTAGTTGTCAACGAATCTGTAATTGGTGAACGCACATTTTCAGCTACCGTATAATCATAGCCCCCTTTATCCCATTTCAAATGCAAAGGAAATAATAACCAATAGGAATCATTGATAAATTGACCATCATTTTTTTTATTTGATTCAGAAATATTTGATCTTTTGTATTCAATTGTATCATTTTCCGTATATTTAATCACTAAATTTGATTTCGGATACCATTTCCAATCTCTTAAAACTTGTTTCTCTCCTTTTTTCACATTAAACGTAAAGTTGATATTATTTAAATGCTCGAAAGCATCAACTCCATATCGTTCGGCAACTCTTAATGGTAAATCTTTTGATGGATTTTCCATGTCGCAGGATAATAAAAAGATGGACACGATTACTATTAAATATTTCATTTTATACACTTTAAAATTATTCTTTTAGTTTCAAATAATCACCAAATCAATAAAATCTTCAAATCATTTTATTCCAACTCCTTTCCCAAAATCAAAACTTCCACCTCCCAATTCGCCCTCAATTCATCAATCTTATGATCAATAATTCGCTCTGGCTGTTTTTTCAAATCATAATTCCCCGAAGTCCATCTACCATCTCCGTTTTCATCATCAATGATTTTAAATGAATAGGTTCCTGGTAATAGGTACTTGTAATTATATTGAAAGGTTGCTTGAAGATTTATTAATTGAGTATCAACTACTTTTTCTTGATTCATCAATTGTACAATATATCGCTTTTTACTGTCCAAACTGTCCATTTTTAGAGAAATATCCCCAAAATCTTCCTTTTTCAATACTTTAAACGAAAATTTTAAACTATCATTTTGCAATCCATATAAATCTGTAGAGCAATTTGGCAATATTTCCAAATGATAGGTACTATCTGCTTTCCATGGGTAAGAAATACTAATCGTTCGTTTGGATTTAGAGTCTAAAATCTCAAAAACCAAAGGTGTTTTTAATGTATCTCTGGTCAATATTAATTTACTTTTATCATACGATTTGAGAGGATGATTCCAAACTATATTCACACTGTCCTTTGAAGCAATTGTATTTTCAATCTCTTTTTTATCAAGAATTAATTCCGCTGATTCAATAAATTTATCTCGTCCTTTTGATGCTAATTTTAGAGTGTCATTGATTATCGTATCTAGTTGTATTACAATATTTTTCTTTGAAGTTGTATTAAACCACAGGTCGATTTTGTTTTCATGATATTCTGTCCAAAAATAATCAATGGAGTCAATTTTTGATATTTTGACATCTTTTGGATCTTGAGTAAATTCTAATTTATGATGTCCAAAACCTACTGATTCTTCTTGATAAGACATGATGGGATCTTCTAAAAACATTTCAAAATCAATACTTGATATTGTAGTATCTGGAATATGGATTAGCGAATCTAATAAACCTATTTTCTCTTCAGAATTGTCAAATTTATAATTAGAATTTCCATCCTTTAACGCAAATATCTTGAAAGTCCCAGATTTTAGATTTTGAATTTTATAATTCCCTGATTTATCCGTTTTTCCAAAATAAAATGGACGATTTTTTCGCACGACAGAATCCGCAGTATTTTGATACAAAAGAACCAAAACATTTTCTTCTGCTTTTTTTGTAATCGCATCAACTACTTTTCCCTTGATTTCCAAGGAGTCGATAATATCTCCCGTTGAAAAAACAAATCTAAAATCTTTAACAGGATTTTCTTCTGTAATGTCTCGGACTGCTGTTCCAAAGTTAATAATATAGGTCACATCTTCTTTTAAAATTTCTTTTTCATCAAATTCAAAAATGACTGTTTTTTTCTGAATTCTAGTTTTAGGCGTAAATTCAAGTGGCGGTGAGACGACAATTTGTTTTCCAGCGTCTTTAAGTTTAACCCACTCATCAAAGGTAAATCCTAATGGTTGTTTTGTGAAATTCGTTTGAAAATTCGGACTGGTTTGTAACGAATCAAACTGTGGTGGAGTCGTGTCTTTATCTCCTCCTGTCAATGTGGTTGGATTGGCACAAGAGAACAGATTTAACATCGAAATGATAAAAATACTTAATATTAGAAATGATTCTATTCGTTTTTGCAAAGGCAGATTTTTATTTTCTTGATTTTAACGAATGTAAAAATAATAAAGTTTGTAGAGAATGATGTTTGTTGTGTATTTTTAATTCAAACCTAAACTAATATTTAAAATTTTGACTTAGCCTCTCCTATTCATCGGATGGAAATTCATAATCGTTTCCCTCAAATAATCTGTATCTAAATGTGTATAAATTTCTGTAGTAATAATGGATTCATGCCCCAACATATCTTGGACTGCCTTCAAATCTGCGCCACCTTCAATTAAATGTGTAGCAAAAGAATGACGAAAAGTATGCGGACTTACATTTTTTTGAATCCCAGCAGCTTGAGCGGCTTCTTTGACCACCATAAATATCATTATCCTAGAAAGTCCTTTGCCAAAACGATTTAAAAAAAGAACATCTTCTCCTTCTTTTTTGATGTTTCTCATGTGGTTTCGTACACCATTAATATAAAATCCAATGTGTTTGATAGCTTCTTCTCCAATTGGCACAATGCGTTCTTTATTGTTTTTACCATGTATTTTTAGAAAGCCGATTTCTGGAAAATAACCACTTAGTTTTAGAGATGTAAGCTCGCTTACTCGCAATCCACTAGCATATAAAGTCTCTAAAATTGCTCGATTTCGAATCCCATGATTATGACTTAAATCTATCGTTGCTAACATCGATTGTATTTCGTCATAACTCAAAACATCAGGAATTTTCCGTTGCATTCTAGGTCCTTCCAATAGTTGAGTGGGATCATCATCAATGATATCTTCCAGCAACATATATTTGTAAAAAGCTTTGATTCCTGACAAAATTCGAGCTTGTGTTTCAGCGGAAAGTCCCAATTCGTTCAACCACCAAATAAATTTTTCCAATTGCTCGAAACTCACTTCTTGTGGAGCAACTTGACTTTCTGTTATTTCTAAATATTCGACCAATTTGGCTACATCTCGGCTGTATGCATCTATAGAATGTATGGACATTGCACGTTCCAGTTGCATATACGCCTTGAATCCTTTTATGGTCGATTTCCAATTCATTGGGTAAAGATAATTATAAAATTTTATGGTTTATGAATTTAAACTATAAGAACTATTCTTTTCTTTTTACCTTTGGCAAAAATTCAAATATGGGTCTTCTTGACAATCTAAAAAGTCGGTGGGGGGTAAGTTCAAAGATTCAAGTCATATTGATATTTATGGCCTTTGGTTTGTCAGGTTCTTTATCAGTGTATGTGATGAAATTCATTAATCCAATGATTGGAATCGGAGATACGGCACCTTTTTGGGTAAAGGCATTGAGTTTTATAATATTAACACTTCCAGTTTACAATATTATCTTGATTGGGATTGGCTCACTTCTTGGGCAATACACATTTTTTAAAAGATTTATCATTAATTTTTTCAAGAGAATGATTGGGCGTAGATAATTGATAGATTTATTCCAATCCTAACAACTTTCTAATATCATTCTCCATTTCGATCGGTTTTGTAGTAGGTGCATATCTTTTTACAGGAATTCCATTTTTATCAATTAAAAATTTTGTAAAATTCCATTTGATTTTACTTCCTAAAAAGCCACCTAATTCTTCTTTTAAATATTTATAAACGGGATGCGTGTTCTTTCCATTGACTTCAATTTTTTCTGTCAAAGGAAAAGTAACGCCATGATTAATTTTGCATGTTTCAATCATTGTTTCATTGGTCAAAGGCTCTTGGCCCATAAATTGATTGCAAGGAAAACCTATCACAACTAAGCCGTCATTTTCATAGGTTTGGTAAAGTTGCTCAAGACCATTAAATTGGGGTGTTAGTCCACATTGAGTAGCAGTATTTACAACAAGTATAACCTTGTCTTTCAAATCTTTAAAATCAATTGTAGTTCCATCAGGAGCATTGACTTTTTGGTTATAAATATTTGTGTTTGTTTTAGAATTCATTTCACGTTTATTAGTAGATTGACAAGACGCCAAAAATATAAATATAAATACATATTGCATAAAACTACGTAAAATGATTGAATCTTTATCTTTATTAAAAATCATAGCCAAAAGATAAATGAATTCTAGGTTTTTGAACAATTCCAGTTTCTACACCCCATGCATAATCCAATCGTACAAAATACCCTAAAATCATACTTCTCAAACCTACTCCATATCCCATCACGATTGGATGACGGTAATAATTTACTTTTATGACTACCGTTTCATTGGCATCAGAGAAAGTGCTGGTGTTGGTTGGATTGTTCTCATCGAAAGGTGATTTTCCGTGCCATGCTGTTCCTACATCATAAAATCCAACTACTTGAAGATTTCTCCAAAATGATGAATTGATTTGACGTTTTAGATACAGCATTACAGGAATTCTCAATTCTGTATTCAACAATAGGTAAGAAGTTCCATTTCTAATATTTCGTTTGAATCCACGTAGATTTTGCGCTAGGGCTCGATAGGCAAAATTTCCATTTTCTGGAGTAGGAATATTATTATTAAATTTTCCAAATAAGGATTGATCCGAATCTCCAAGGTGATACAACATTTGTTCAGAACCAAAAGATGATGCTCCTGCCGCTCTTATTGCAAAAATGCTTTTTTTATCCAAGCGTTGATAATGTCGAGCATCAAATCCGAAGATGGTCATAAAACCTTTATTGAATGAAAAATTGACTTTATCAACATAATTTAGCTCAAATTTCTTAACAACTTCTACAAAGGTTTTTGCGCGAGTACCATTTTTTATATTGATATGAACATCTAATGAATTATCAAAAATAAATTCAAATTTTGCCCCGACTCTTTGTTCATTTAAGTTGGGTGCATTTAAAGATGCTGCGTCTGATGCAAGTTTAATTTTCTTATCGTTTCTCAAAGTAAATGTCCCTCTTATACTTGTGAAAACATCTAATGGATAGGAAAGTCTTGCCAATCCCAATGAAGTAATATCCTTATTTTTGGTCGATTTTGATAAAGCGGCTTGCTCGCTGGTCGTATTATTTCTGCGGTAAAGTGCAAATCTTTTGTCTAATCTTCGTTTTTTATTATCAAAATAGACATAGCCTTCTTTTCCACTAAATGAAGTTGGAAATCTCAATCCTGCTTCCATTTCGTAATCTTCTAGTACTTCCTTGAAATGAATTTTGAAAAGGATGCCCGGAGGTGTGGGTTCAAATTTGTTTTGTGTTCCAGCATACGAATTTAATCCTTCAAATAAAACGCTATTATCGAATTTCAGTGAAGGACGGAGACTTCTAAACCTTAACCGATAAGGTACAATCCTAGATGATTTTAATTTTATAATTCGTTCTTTATCATTTGCTTTTAATAGTGGATCTGATTCGTTGGATGCCGTTGATATCACTTCAATTTCGGAGGGGATAACTTCGATTGGTTCTGGAATTTCATCTTTTATTTCTTCTTTTACTGGCTCGGGATCATCAAATTCACTTTGAAAAAAATACCCAGATGATTTCTTTTTGGAAACTTTTTTTGGTGTTTGAACAACGGGCTGCGTATTATCATTCATTTCAGGATTGTCAAGGTCTGATATACTAATCTTATCTTGCTCTAATAATCGAAATTGCGTCAATGATACAGCTACAGAAAAAGTAGGATCCAAACTATCTTTAAAAATAAAATATTCATCACCTATTTTTACAGATTGAATGATTTCCTTTGTTTGTGTCGCAATATCATAATTGAGAATATTGGTTGTACCATTAGAATTGAGATGAACAAAAGCTTTTTTCTTATAAACAGGTCGTAAAGTTATGGACTCAATTTCGGATTTTGCCAAGTTCTTTAAAGTTGAATCTTGTGAAATTACAATCTCAGTACTATCTTTTAAAAGGATAACTTTTTCCTTATAAATTTCAACATCTTTCAAGTAGCCCGCCTTTCGATTCCAAATTCCAGATTCATCACTTAAATAGGTAAAATAAGTAGTATCAACTCCCTTTGGATGTCGTTCATTTTCATTTTCCGTATAAGTCAATCTCAATAATTCTTTGGGTTTAGCGGATAAATCATAATAATATAAATCATAATTACCACCAGGCAAAAAGGAATCAAGTTTATGTTTGACCAAAAGGCTATCCGTTCTATTGGACGAAAATAGTATCCCATGATGATTTTCTAAGTTTACAATTACAGGATCTAGATCATCAAAATAATCTGATGTGATTCGAGTAGATTGGCGAGTATTTGTAAAGTATAAAAACAAATCTGAAAAACCACCTACAATAGCGGACATTACAAATTGAGTATTGTCGATGAAATCCATAGATAAAACACGGTCATAAGCAGGAGCCATAGGTTCTACTTTTAAATCATTGGTCCTAATATCATAATTTGCATAATAAATAACATCTCTTTTTTCATAAATAATTCCAAGTTCAAGATTATTGGGTTTCCATGCTAAAATTGGATAATTGTAATCCGTTGCTTGGATACCGTTACGATAATTACCCTTTGATATGAGTTCGTCTTTTCCAGTAGAAAAATCTTTGATATAAATTTTATATTTTCCAATATCATTGGTTACATACGCCATTTTCTGTCCGTTTGGACTAAATGTGATGCTATTGATAGGTACATCAAAACGGTTTTTTATTTTTACACCTTCTTTTGGAAATGCAGTTTTGTTGAAAAAATCTGTTTTGTATCTTTTGGAATAAAAGTTATCAATTTTTTCTATTAAAGTGTAATAATCCACACCCAATACATAAAGAATACTATTTTCGATATTTCGATTCAATCGGGTTAGATAGACAATGTTTGTTAAATTTGATTTACCATAGTGAATTGCGATGTAATTCCATATTGCATGACCTGTCAATCTTGGAGATGATTCCATTAATTTAGCAAACGTTTCATACTCTTTGTTCATAATTTGATTTCTCAAATCATCGTCTATTTCTAAATTCCAATTGTCTCCAATATAAGCGACAAGCCCTTTTTCAAACCAAAGTGGCAGGTTCATTAAGACTGCATTTTGAACCATTTCTTGTAAATTAGACCCCAATAACATGTAATTAAGATATATTTTTGCAATTCCTTCCTTGATTTGTTTTTCTAAATTATTATAATTTCCATCATAATAAACGAACATTTTATTCCCAATTACATTTGTTTCACCTTGAACACTTTTCATTGCCTGTTCAACCCCAATATTTGATTGTTTCATATCAGTGATATCTGAATAAACAATCAGTTCAATTTTATCATTGATTCTATGTTCTAAAAGCGTAAAAATTTCATCATGAAAATATTCTGCAAACATAACGGAAGCTCTTCCTACATTTTTACTTTTCCCATACCAATAGGTCACAAAATTGGTAGATTCATATCGTGACCATTCATCAAAATCATCGTGATATTGAATCCTATTTTTACCAAATTCCACATCAGCGACTTGCGCCAATGAAAAATTAATAATAAAAAAAGTAAAAATGAGTAGAGTAAATGTCCGCATATTTATAATTTTGTACTAAATCCCTAATATTCACTTAAATAAAAACGCCATTTTATGACACATGTTGCACAACTACCTTATAATGGATTCCAAGAAAACACTTATGTCGTCTATGATGCTACAAAAGAGTGTATCATTATTGATCCAGGTTGTTATAGTCAAGAAGAAAAGAAGCACTTGTTGCAATATATTGAGAATTTGGGTTTAAATCCAGTTCGCCTTATCAATACACATTGTCATTTGGATCACGTATTTGGCAATGCTCATATCGCAAAGACCTATAATTTGGGATTGGAAATTCACAAAATGGAGATACCCGTTTTAGATGCGGTAGCAACTGTAAGTGAAATGTATGGGTTTGGAGACTACGAAAAATCACCCCAACCAAGTAGTTTTTTAAAAGAAGGAGAGACTATTGAATTTGGGAATACTATTTTAAAGAATCTATTTACTCCAGGACATTCTCCAGGAAGTCTTAGTTTTTATTGTAAAGAAAGTAATTTTGTCATTGCAGGAGATGCTCTTTTTTATGGGAGTATTGGACGTACAGATTTGCCAGGAGGTGACTATGAAACGTTGATTACAAGTATAAAATCTGAGTTGTTGACTTTGCCAGATGAGACTGTGGTTTATTCTGGACATGGACAAAAGACGAGAATTGATTTTGAGCGGGATCATAATCCGTTTTTGAGGTAAGAAATTAAATCAATCAATAAACATATATTAAATAAAGTCGTGATACGAACCTCATAAGCAACCCCAAAGGGATTTACCCAAAGGGATTTACCCAAAATAACCCCGAATGAAAATTCGGGGTAAATGTCAACCCACAAAACGAGCAACATAGCAAGTCCCGTTGGAGTCTTTCAACGAAGAAGAAGGGATAATTTGAAGATTTTTTGAGAAAAGACT
>CAMZLN010000241.1 GCA_947311465.1 uncultured Saprospiraceae bacterium | reverse complement strand
TTCAGGACGGCAAGACGGCAGGACAGCAGGACTTCGGGACGGCAGGACTTCGGGACGGCAGGACGGCAGGACTTCAGGATGGAAGGACTTCAGGATGGCAAGACATTAGGACTTGACAAAGGTACGGAGATATAGATCTTCTACTTTTGTACGAGCCCAAGGGGTAGTTCGTAGAAATTTCAAGCTAGATTTGATACTTGGATTATTATCAAAACACTTTATTGGGATTTTGTAAGCTAGTACTTCCCAACCGTAGTAGGCTTCAAGTTTTTCTAATATTTGAATCAATTTGACTCCGTGTAGTGGGTTGTTGGGTTGTTTATCCATTGTGAATATGTTTTTTTCAAATCTTTACCTTTTGCAAAAATAGCAAATAATTTGATACCCACTATTTCTTAAAATCAAATGACAAAATAAATTTGAATTTAATTTGAAAAAGTTTTGTAGGCGACACTTAAAAAGTTCTTGTTTTTTTTATTTGAAATAGATTTCATTATATTTACTTGTAATTACTTATTTTATATAACCGTAAAGTAACTATACATATTATTTATTCATTATTTTTGTATCCAATAAAATAATCTAAAATACTTTTCTCATAGAAAAGTATATTTTTTTATTAAAAAAAAAACCATGAAACAATAATTAATATTCAATAGTTTCTTTTCAAAAATCTTTTCAAATCATGAAGAAATTTTTTACTTTATTCCTGATTCTATCCTATGTTGGATTTAGTTTTGGGCAAACATTATTAAACTCTCGGAATATCCGAATCCAAAAATCTAATCAAATTGCAGCAAAAGGAATATTAGACATTGAAGGCACAGTTGCTTCCAATAACTATTATATTCCAGGAACTACAATGGATCTCATTTTCACTATTGACTATAATACACCTGACAATAATGAATTTATGGACAAACTTTCTATTACCTTTCCAGAAGGAATCACCCCTATTACAGGAACAAATCCATTCCCAGGTGGATTCCCACAGGCACCTGCTGAAGCATTAAATCCAATTGATGGACAAACAATCAGTTGGGGAGATAATGATAATGATTGGGGAGGTGTTGCTCCAGGTACTTATACATTCGTAGTTAATGCGATGATATCAGCAGATCTTACAGGGGAACAAACATTCTCATACATAATTTCAGGAGATCAATGGAAACAAACTAATCCTAAAGATGCTACAGGTGAAGGTACAATTTCAAAGATTCCAGCGACTGCAGAATTAATCGCTATGCCAACGGGAATTGTTTCAGAATATTATGGACTTCCATTTGAACAAGGTCCATTCAGTTCGATAAGTGGTGCAGTTTTAAATGTTGGAAGCGAACTGACTACTGATGCAAATATTACTTTATCATCTACGGGTGGGTATTTATCTACAAACATGTTACCAAATCCAATGGCTACAGGTCAGTTTGAAGAATTCGAATTTGAAGAATTTGCACCTACAGATGAAGGGGTGTATACATTCACATACTCAACAGATTTTGTAGATGATGCAAATCCTGATAATAGTATATTTTCTAAGGATATAACTTTAGGTAATACGTTGAGAAGAGATAATGGTGAAGTAAGTGATTATGTTGGTATTTCCGTTCCAGGAGGAGAACTTGGAAATATATACTCTATTTTTAAACAAGATACAGTGACATCTGTTAGTTTTGAAATTAACAATGAAAACAATCAAGGGACTACAATTTTTGTAAGAATTAGAGAATTCAATGGCAACGAACCTGGAAGACTATTAGGAAGTAGTTTACCAATCACAATTGGCGACAATAGCAATATTGAAGCTGCTATTTTTCCACCTTTAGTTCTTGAAGAAGGAACATATTATATTGGACTTGAAGAAGGTGCTGAAAATGTACAATTAGCTTGGACAACAACACCATACACTAACAACACTGCATGGGCATATTTCAATAACTCATGGAATAACCTTGGAGATCTTGGATTTACGCATACATATAAACTTAGAGTACATTTTGATGATGTTGTTCTCGTTGAAAATGATATTACTTTAGAATCTATAAATATTTTACCCACTTATAAAGTTGGAGATATAGATATTAATTGTACTCTTAGAAATTTAAGTAATTTGAATGCTTTGACAGAATTCGATATTACTTATTCTGTTGATGGAGGAGATGATGTAACTGATCATGTTTCAGGAATTAATGTTGCTCCAGGTACAACTTATGATTTCACTCATAGCACTCCATACAGTGCAACTGCAGGAGAACATACAATTAACGTATCTGTTGCTACACCAAATGGAAATGAAGATCAAAATCTTGAAGATAATTCAAAATCAACAAAAACAATCGTTGTAGATGAAATTTTCAATAAAGTTGTGGTAGGAGAAGAAGCTACAGGAACATGGTGTGGATGGTGCGTAAGAGGACATGTTGGATTAAAAGATATGGAACATCTATATGATGATACACAGTGGATAGGTATTGCAGTTCACAATAGTGATCCTATGGCTAACCCAGAGTATGATAGTCAAATTTCTGCTATGGTAGGAGGATATCCAAGTGGCATTATCAATAGAAGTGCAGAAGTAGATCCAGGAGAATTTCAAGATGTAGGATATGAAGCAAGAAAATCAGAAATTCCAACTGGGAAGATTGTTATTAATAATGCGAAAATGGATGCATCTAGAAATCTTACAGTTGATGCCGCATCAATTTTTGCTTTAGATTTAGACAATGCAGATTATAATTTATCAATGATTATTGTAGAAGATAGTGTAACTGGAACAGCTAGTGATTATGCGCAGGTTAATTATTATTCACAACAAGGCATTAAAATAAAAGACTGGGAAGGTATTGACTGGAGCACACTTGGTAATCCTATTCCTGCATCAGATATGATTTATAATCATGTTGGAAGAATTATTATTGGTGGATGGGATGGAGTAAACGGAAGTGTTCCATCAAAAGTGACTTACAATGAGTCAAATGCATATACTTTCAATACAGAATTGCCAGAAGACTATAATGAAAATCACATCAAAGTGGTTGTTTTATTATTGAACAATAGAACAGGAATAATTGAAAATGCTGCACAAGCGCATATTGAAGTTCAATCTGTTGGAACACAAACTATTGGAGATTCAAATTCAATCGACATCTTCCCAAATCCAACAACTGGATTAGTGACAATTAATGGCATTGCGGGCTCTGATATTGTAGTTTATGATATGCTTGGACAAACAGTGATTAAAGCAAATATGACTACCGCTAATTCCAAGTTAGACCTTGGCAGACTGGACAATGGGACTTATTCAATTGAGATCATTAACAATAATACTATTTATTCAAAGAAAATTATTTTAGTTAAATAATTGTTTAAATTATAAGTAGATGGACACATATTTTTCCATATATCTTTTAAATATATACATATAATCATATGTCCAGCTACTTAAATAATACTGAATAAAAAAAGGATTCTATCAAGATATGGTAGAATCTTTTTTTTTACTTCTTAATCAATATTAACAATCTATAGCCTTTTAATACTCCCTGTTTTAATGCTCTTATATTTTTCACTTTCAGCTCCCAATATGATAGTAGCTGATAAAACGTTGAGTACTAACAAGTAACAATTAATAGAGAAATGCTTTTGTTTTAGTAAAACACCCCTCTCTTTCAAAACAAAAAACCCAAAGAAACTCCTCCAATCCCATACTCAAATCCATCAAGATAAGGAGAAATCTGCAAAGTCAAATCATCTGAAACGTCAAACTTCATCAAATGTGCATCAATAAAAGCTTCTGTAGAATTTAAAAGCCAAACGGCAAAAAAACCAAGCCATACCTGTTGTCTACGTTTATCAAATTTGTTTCGATAACTTAAAACCGCAGCATCAGATAATTCTGGAAATTCAGCGATTGTTTCCACGTCATTATCTATTCGGGCATTGTAACTATCTCTGAATCTATGATAATTTTCTGTGTTATAGTTTATCGCAAAAACCAAACCGCCCAAACCTGCATATACGACAGGAATTTTCCAATATTTCTTATTGTAGAGTTGTCCTGCACCAGGGACTGCCAATGAGAGTACAAATGCCAACTTAGGATTGGGGTATTTTTCTTTACCAAAAATTTCTTTAAAATGAGCCTTGGAAAGAAACTTAACTTTTGATATGGTGGTATCAATTTCAGTCGAATCAACTACTGTAATATCAACATCCTTCACAATCACAGTGTCCGTTTGAGCAACGGCTTGATGAATGATAATCAAAAATAATAAAATTGTTATAAATTTCATAAATTGTAAAGTAGATTTATATTCTAAATCAAATTGCCAAAGCAAACCTTAGTTGAGCACTTCGTTGTTGAGTTCCAAACTATTCAATGTCCTACCTTTTAATCGGTAAGCTCAATATTTCTACATACAACATATCATAATATCAAGAAAAACTATTTTTTATACCAAATTAAGGACAGAAAGAAGAAAAAGATTTCCAATGGAAATTTTTAATAAAACTTAGGAACTGTAAAAATGGCAAAAAACATTTCTCAATTGTACTAACTCAACTAACCAGCGCAGCACCCAACTAATTCCAACGAAGTTAAGCATCACTCATCTGCTCAACGAAAATTAATCATTATCTAATATATCTAGAATGCGATTAAGGTCTTCCGTATTGCTGAAATTGATTAAAATTTGACCTTTCCCCTTCCCTTTAAGCTTTAATTCGACTTTAGAAGCTAGACGGTGTCTCAATTTTTCTTGAACATCCATATACGCAGCGGGCAAAGAAGGTTTTTGAGTTTTAGGTTTTGGTGCTGTCCCTTTTGCCAATCGCTCCACTTCTCTTACTGACAATCCATTTTCAATAATCTGTGTCAATAAAGCCAATTGCAAACTTATATCTTTTACCCCATTCAAAGCTTTGGCGTGTCCTACAGAAATCTGGCGATTTTTCAAAGCCGTTTGAATAGAAGGTGCAAGATTTAAAAGTGTCAAATAGTTTGAAACTGTACTTCGCTTCTTCCCTACTCTATCTGCCAATTTATCATGAGTCAAACTAAACTCTTGCATCAAACGATTGTACGTAAAAGCAATTTCCATTGCATTCAATTCTTCTCGTTGAATATTCTCCACCAATGCCATTTCAAGCATTTCTTGATCATTTGCGATACGTATGTAGGCGGGCACTTCGGTCAATCCTACGAGCTTTGATGCTCTCAATCTACGCTCACCAGAGATCAACTGAAACGATGTATCATCTAATCGTCTCAATGTTAACGGTTGAATTATTCCATGCATTTGGATAGAAGCCACCAATTCATTTAAAGGTTCATCGGCGAATTCTTTACGAGGCTGTTCAGGATTTGCATTGATTTGATTGATAGGAATCATGGCTACAGAATGAGAAAGTTCTTTCACTACTTCTGTCTTTTTTTCTTTTGGTTCTTCTTCGATATTAGATAATAGTGCTCTAATGCCAAGACCCAATTCCTTCTTTTTTACTTTCTTTGCCATTTGCTTTTATGTTTAGACAGCATTTTTACCATCTGTGTTTTCTCAAAAATTGATACAAATATAAGGAAAATATTTTTAAAAAAATGATAAATTGTAGGATTGAAATTATAAGGAACTGTGAAAAATAAAAAACTTAAACTTTGAACATTTATTTCTACACAATTCCTAATAAATATTTACCATCAGGATGAACATTCCTCATAATTTGCTAATGCAACTTCTTGCATCTTTCAAAAACCTATCGTACATTTGCGATAAGAGATGAAGAGATCATTAGAAAATATCGAATATAGGGAGAATACCGAAGCTTTGGCCAAATTTGCAAAAGCTCTGGCTCATCCTACCCGAATTGCAATTATAAAATATCTTGAAAATCAAACATGTTGCTTTACGGGTGACTTAGTAGATGTATTGCCATTGGCACAGTCAACGATTTCTCAACATCTTAAAGAACTTAAAAATGCAGGATTGATTCAAGGGGAACTGAAACCACCTAGAATCAAGTATTGTATCAATCAAGAAAATTGGAAAAAAGCCAAAAATCTTTTTGAAGAATTTTTTAAATAATTTTTTTTTAAATACGCATCAAATCGCTTATTGTCGATAAACAAAAATAAATTATGGGTAGAGTAATAAAAATATTAGGAACGGGATGTCCAAAATGCAAAACAACAACTGCTTTGGTTGAAGAAGTTGTAAACGAAAATAACATTGATGCTGAAATCATTAAGGTGGAAGACATCATGGAAATCATGGAATACAATGTACTTTCTACTCCTGTTTTGGTCATAGATGAACAAATAACAATCAAAGGAAGAGTTCCTAGTAAAAATGAAATATTGAAGTTACTTGTTTAAAATTAGGAGAAGGTGAGCCATCATCCAATTTCGTTGATGGTGGGTTGAGTGCTGCGCAGTTGAGTTAAAAACGAGCTGCTTAGTACAGGAAATGTGAAAAATAAAATAATTAAATTAAAATGAAAGAAGCGAAACAAATTTGTCCCACTACCACTTTGGGAAAAATGAAAGAAGGCGCCTTAATGGTGGACGTTCGGAATAAATCAGAAGTCGAAGAAGTTACTTTTGATGTTCAAAATTATATGAATATTCCATTAAATGAATTGGAAGACAGAATCAATGAAATTCCTAAAGACAAGGAAATTATCATGGTTTGCCTAAGTGGAGGAAGAAGTTTAAAAACAACTTACTTTTTGATGAATGCTGGTTATGAAAATGTATTCAACATGAGAGATGGAATTATTAAATGGGCAGCAAAGGGATTTCCTACCAAAGGCAATATTCAGTCTCTTTTGAATGATGATAGTTGTGATTGTTCCAAACCCAATTGTTGTTGACATCTAAAATAAGTAGCTGGACATTTGTTTTTATGTGTATATTTTTAAAAAGATATATGGAAAAATATGTGTCCAGCTACTTAATATCAACTTAAAAATATGTTTGATTGGATTCAAAAAATAGCAGATTGGTTTGTCTATGATGTGGTACATTTGGATAGAGGACAACATTTGGCGGAAGCCTTGAACTTTTTCATATATGACACAACAAAAATACTGCTACTACTATTTGTTATCATCTTTTTCATGGGAATAGTGAATAGCTACTTCCCTATCGACAAAGTGAGAAATTTCTTATCTAGAAACAAATTATATGGTTTTGAATATCTGATGGCTAGTCTTTTTGGGGTAGTGACTCCATTTTGTTCCTGCTCTTCAGTACCCTTATTTATAGGTTTTGTGAAAGGCGGAATCCCCCTAGGTGTCACCTTTGCATTTTTAGTCACATCTCCTTTGGTAAATGAAGTTGCCATTGGTTTGTTCATAGGCCTTTTTGGACTAAAAATGACAACCATTTACGTCATAAGCGGAATTTTATTAGGAACGATTTCAGGTGCTGTTTTACAGAAACTAAAATTAGAGCGCTTTCTAACACCTTGGGTCAAAAAAGTATTGGAAAATGCTCAAAGAGAACAAGATCTATTTATTGCAGAAAAACAGACGTTTTCACAACGATTACCGATTATTTGGAAAGAAGTATTGAGTATTTTAAAAGGTGTTGTTCCATACGTAATCGTCGGAATTGCAATCGGCGGTTTGATGCACGGATATATTCCAGAAGGTTTTTTTGAACAATACATGAGTAAGGACAATCTTTTTGCGGTACCGATTGCAACAATTTTAGCCGTTCCTATGTATTCAAATGCATCTGGCATATTGCCCGTTGTACAAGTATTAGTAGCAAAAGGAATTCCTATTGGAACAGCCATAGCATTTATGATGGGAGTCGTTGGTTTGTCCTTGCCAGAAGCAATGCTATTGAAGAAAGTAATGACCTTAAAGTTGATAGGCATATTCTTTGGTGTCGTAACGATTTGCATCATTATTTCAGGATATTTATTTAATATTATTTTATAAAAAATTTAAAATTTACACAATGAAAAAGATTGGACTATTTTTTTTAGGAACACTTTTCTTAATGTCATGTAACTCATTGCATCATGCAGAATCACATAAAGAAAATCACGCACACTGGTCGTACACTGGTGAAGAAAATCCTGACAATTGGTCACACATTAGTGAAAAATATAAGGCTTGTGAAGGCAGTATTCAATCTCCAATTAATATTGATGTTTCAAAGGTGAAGGCAGCAAAAAAAACCCATACACTGAATGTGAATTACAATACTTCTAAAGTAAATATTGTCAATAATGGACACACCGAACAATTCAATATTGGAGCAGGAAATGATCTGACTTTTGACGGTAAAACTTATCAATTGAAGCAATTTCACATGCACAGCTTGAGTGAGCACACTATTGATGGTCAACATTCCCCTTTGGAAGTACATTTTGTCAATAAAGCAGAAGACAATACTTATGCCGTAATTAGTGTATTATTTGAAAAAGGAGATGCTTCTCCATTTTTTCAACATTTTTTGAATAATCTCCCGAAAAAAGAAGGAGAATACACAGAAGAAAATTCTTTTGATATTCATGAAATGCTACCAAGTACAGAGCATTTTTATCACTACAATGGGTCGTTTACTACACCTCCTTGTACAGAAGTGGTTGAATGGATTATTCTTACAGAAAAACTAACAGCCTCAAAAGCTCAATTAGATAAATTACATCATTTATTGCACGACAATTATCGTCCAGTACAGCCTGTAAACGATAGAACTATAGACGCACAATAGACCATCTAATTTTAATAGACAATGAAAATATTAACATTTTTAGCAATAATTTTCACATTGGTTACTTCCTGCAACAATGCAGGAAGCGACCAATTGATGAAATCAGAAAAATCAACTGGACCTACAATCGTAGTCAACGACACTGATTTCTCTAAAGGGAGATTAGGCTTAAAACATCAGTTATCCCTTGAAGATTTGGAACGTTTTCATGGTCACCTATGCGATGGATTGGTCGTTGGTTTTCTAGGAATAAAAGAAGGATTGCAACAGCTTTATCCTCACGGAATAGTGGATCGAACCAATACACGGATTGTCAGTAAAAGTTCACCTTGTCTCACCGATGTAGCGGTCTATATTACTGGAGGACGCTATCAATTCAACTCGTTTTATGTTGATAATTCCATAGAAAATAGTTTTTATATTATTCAAAGAAAGGACAATGGAAAAGCCGTTTCCGTTCGATTGAACAAAGGCGTAAAACCCAAAGAAATTAATATACTTGGCTCAAAAGCAGTCAAAGGAACACTGCCTGCATGCGATTTGGATAAATTAAAAAAATTAGAAGATGATTTTTCTAATAAATTACTATCTTCAAATCCTAAAGATATTTTTACGGTTAAAGAAGTTACAAATTTTGAATGGAATCCTATTTTAAAAAATGATTATATGAAAACAGATGTACTCAATAAGAATCAGAAGAAATGTGGGTGATAATCCTGCTTCTCTTCTTGTAGTCGGGTCGAGCTTTCTGTAACCCAGCGTTGAAGTCTCTCCTTTGGTCGAGCTTTCAAGTAGTCTTATAACCATTTTTCAACCCATAACCCATTTCACAACCCATAACCATTTTTAAACCCATAACCCACAACCATTTCACAACCCACAACCACCATCCATGGAAATCCTACAAAACTTACTAAACAACTACAACATTCCAATTTTATCTGCATTAATACTAGGTCTAATGACTGCAATTAGTCCATGTCCACTAGCCACAAATATTACCGCAACTGCCTACATTTCAAAAAACATCGCTAATAAAAGAAAAGTATTTTTGAGTGGATTGATTTATTCACTGGGAAGAGCATTTAGTTATACGACCATAGGATTGATTTTATATTTTGGGGCAAGTAAATTTCAAATTGCTCGTTTTTTCAATCAAAATGGGGAAAAGTATTTAGGTCCATTACTTATTATTTTAGGTCTAATAATGTTGAATGTTATAAAACTCAATTTCCTAGGAAAATCTAGCTTTCAAGAAACGCTTTCAGAAAAATTTAAAGACAAAGGGCTATTGGGCTCCTTTCTTATAGGTATTATTTTCGCATTGGCATTCTGTCCTTATAGTGGTGCGCTTTATTTTGGAATGCTGATCCCTATGACGATTGCATCTGCAGATGGGCTATATTTACCTATTGTTTTTGCCTTTGGAACAGGGCTTCCTGTTATTTTATTTACATATTTATTGGCATTTACCGCAGGTAAGGTTGGGGTATTTTATAATAAAATCACAAAAATCGAGAAAGTGATGCGGTTGATTGCAGGTGTGGTTTTTCTTCTTGCGGGAATTTATTATGTTTCTATTTTTATGGGGATTCTTTAATCCTACGTCAAAATGACACCCAAAAAAATATTCGAATAGATAGATAGAATGGGAGCATTCTTACCTGCTTTCATGCTAATGGTGGTTTTAGCTACTCCCCTCCAAAATAAAAAACAGCACCAATATTAGGAGTAAATCGCAATCCCAACTTATTAGTTTCTTTTAACTCTAACTCCACTTCGTCATACGGATACTGAACCCAAAAGGACTTTCTAAGAACATTTTCCCGATTCAATAAATTTAGGATTGAAAAAGTAATCTTTCCATTTATAGATTTTACCGTAAAAAAATAGTGCAAAGAAACATCTAGGCGACTGTAATAATCCAACCGATCTGAATTGTAAGTATCATAAGCAGCCCAATAATCTATATACTCTGGATTTTCATCTTCATTAGATGCAATTCCAATAGATTTTGAATAAGGTTTGCCTGAAGCCAATGACCACAACAAACTAAACGTAAAGCTTTTATAGGAATAACTTTGAGAAAAATTGAAACGATGCAATTGATCATAAGGCGTAAAAATAGGTTTTTCTTCAAAAGGGAATTTAATTGTAGATTGACTCAATGTGTATGCTAAATAGGTGTGATAGGAATCAGTTTTTTTAGATAAACTAAATTCTAATCCCTTGCTCGTAATTTGGCCTGCACTATACAAAACACCCGCATCTAAAACTACAGTTTGAGCGGCAACATTATCCAATATCTTATCATATCCTCCAATGGACCATTTCCATCCTTTCCAAAGAGAAGAGAATGCCATAGAATATTGTCGATTTCTTACCACAGAAAACTTTTCCAAATCATCAGCATTGCTATTTCTAGAAAGAATCCAAAAATAGTTTTCCGCTTCCAATTGATTGTAACTTTCTATTTTATTGATAGTTTGGTTATAAATTCCCCCGGCGACCATAATTTTGAAATTTCCAAATGGGTTGGCAGAAATAAAAAATCGTGGCTCCATATAAAATTCATTTGTCAAATTATAGTGACTTATTCTACCACCCACATTGAAGGCAATCTTTTTACTGGGTGTAAATTGATAGTCCGTAAATAAAGAATGTGTAGTCCCAGATGTGGTATCTTGAAAATACTCCCCTTTATCTTTTCCCCAAAATTGTTCTACTTTGATTTCTTCATCTATCTTATTCAATTGGTAGCCCACTGTCAGAATCTGATCTTCTTTAAGGAAATTTTGTTCTAATTTTAGGGAAAAGTCTCGCAGTTCATTCCCATTTTCCAAGAATATCCGATTTGAATCCGCCTTTTCGTTATCAAAAAATTGATAATCATTTAAAAAATTAGTAAATGACGTACTTATTTTTGAATTAGCATTTTCATTCCATTGGTGACTCCATGTTGTATTCATCCCCCAATTTTGAATATTTAAGGAGTCAACATCACGATATGTATCTTCATTATAGGAATACACTAAAATATCTTTTGCATATAAATAATTGAAATCAACTCGATCTTTTTTTGTAGGCTTCCAAATCATTTTCGCATTGTAATCCGAAAAATAAGTGTCTGGAATTAATTGAACAATCCCTTCTGTATCCCATTGTGAGACTTCATCTTCATCATCAATCAACCGTGTGTTTTGGAAAACCTGCTCCAATAATTTATCATAAGTCTTTGACCCATAAATATCAGTAAAAGAACGTCTTCCTCCTAATATCAAACTTAATTTATCCTTTAAAATCGGCGTTTCTACAACCGCATTTATTGAAATCAGACTTGATTCAATAGCGATTTTTGGTTTTTGAATTATTTCATTTTTACTTTGAATATCAATGACACTTGAAACTCTACCACCAAATTTTGCAGAAGCACTTTCCTTATAGAAGGAAATTTGATTTACATAATTGGGATTAGCGGCAGACACTTTTCCAAAGAAGTGACCAAAATGATACAAATTTATTGCATCGAATAAGACTAAGTTTTGACCTGAATTTCCACCCCTAACATTTAAATCGGATGATGACTCATTGGCACTATAAACTCCTGGAATTAATTGCAAAGTTTGAAATATATCTCTTTCTACTCCAGTGGACAATTTTTCCATGGAATTGACATCAAAAGTACTACTGATAGTCGATTGTTTAGAAAATAAGGATTCAATTCTATGGTCTATGACAACCACTTCTTTCATTAGATTTTGATCTAATGAAAGGGCAATCGTAAAGTCTGTAGTTAATAAATTCGAAATTGGAATCGTTTGACTTTCATAACCAATATAGCTAAAAATGACTTGGTCATCTGCTAAACAAATACTTTCCATATTAAAAAAACCATCATCATTAGTAGTTACACCAATATTTGTATTTTTTAAAAGGACATTCACAAAAGGAAGGGGCATCCTACTTTCTGCATCCACTACCCTTCCTTTTATATTCTTTGAATATTTGAGCCAATCAGAATGCATCGCATCTTCTTTTAGAACAATTTCCTTCTCCGAAAAAAACTCAAAACCTATATCTTTATTTCTGAATAACTTAACCAAAGCAGACTCCAAATCTAAACCATTAATAGATAAATCGACTAAATTTTCATTTATTAAGTCATCGTTATAAGCAAATGTGACTCCATAGGTTGATTCTATCTGATTTAAGGCTTCCCTTAGTGTTGTCTTTTTGAAATCCAGTTTCATTATGGATTGTCCAAATATATTTGCCATTCCCAATATAACAAAAAAACACAGTGTGAATAAGATTTTTCTTTTGAACTGAAGCATCGATAATGAGTAAGTGAAATAGTGACTTCTACTCAAATATACGGGAAAAAATACGATTTTGGGGATAATATTGCCAAATTCGTTTAATTTAAAACCCAGTTCATTACAGCCAATCCATCTAAAAAATTAACGGACTATAGTCCGTTTTTCACAATCTACTAATCCTCATACTTTATTTTTCTATGATACCTAGAAATGATATTAGGATCTGGCAAATGACTAATTCCTGTTTCAGTTTTTCCTTTATATGGCACCACACTCAATACATATCTGATGCTTTCAAGGCGAGCATTTTTCTTATTATTTGCTTTTACGATAATCCAAGGGCTAAATGAATTATGTGTTTTGCTGAACATTTCTTCCTTATATTTTGAATACTTATCCCAAAGCTCTTGCGCCTTCATATCCACAGGACTAATTTTCCATTGTTTCAATGGATTGGTTTGTCGAGATTTGAATCTTGCTAACTGCTCGTCTTTAGATATTGAAAACCAAAACTTGATTACTATCACACCATCTTCATAGAGCATGTGTTCAAACTCAGGCACTTGACGCAAATATAGTTCATACTGTTTTTGAGTACAAAACCCATTAACAGGCTCAACAACAGCACGATTATACCAACTTCTATCAAAGAATACAATTTCTCCAGCATTTGGAAGTTGATTTACATATCTTTGAAAATACCATTGTCCCATTTCAATTTCGGTTGGTTTGGGCAAAGCGACAACTCTCATCGCACGAGGATTCAGATGCATTGTAAATCGTCTTATAGATCCCCCTTTTCCTGCTGCGTCACGGCCTTCAAAAATGATAGCGACTCTTTTACCTTTTTCTTGCACCCAATTTTGTAATTTAATGAGTTCTATCTGTAATCGCTCAAGTTCTTCCTCATAGCGAATGGTTTTCATTATCTTTTTCGCACCATCTTCACTTTTTTCACCTATCAATTTCAATAAGTCTTTCTGTGTAGATAATTTTGATAATTCATCCACTGATAAAAAGCCATTTTTCTTAACAGCGGTACGGACACGTTTCTTAGGTGTAGCTACAGTTTTTTTTTCTACTTTTTCATTTGATTTCGCTGGATTCACTTTTTCATCTGCCATTATCGTTATTTTTAAGTTTCAATTTAAAACATAGATTATACGACAAAGTACGAAAAAATGATTCAATATCTCAGTGACAAAAATCATTTAATAAAATAATTATTATTCTTGCTTCTTGCTTTTTGGAAAACCATCTAAAAAAAATACATTCTCAATAACGCTAAGTCATTGAGAATGTATAAAATAGAATAGCTAAAACCATTGCTATAAAGTTAAATTATAACGAAATCATCTTACGAACTTCCGAAGAACCTTGAGTTTCTAATTTATAAAATAATACTCCTTCAGCAAGATTACTTTTCGATTAAATAATCTCATGATTTCCTTTTGAATAATCTGTTGCTGTAGAATAAATCACTTGACCAATATGATTAAAAACTGAAAACTTCACAAAACTTGCTTCTGGAAGTGCAAAGCCAATGGTTGTATTTTCTTCAAACGGATTAGGGTAATTTTGAAACAATTCAAATGTATTTTTGATTGAATTAATATCGAGTTTCAGATCTTTTAATACATTTCCAGAAAAATATGATTCTGCTTGAGTATATCTAGAGCTGATGGTGATCAAATCACCTAATCGGTCATTTGGCTTAGCTTTGAAATCAACACTAAATAGTATTGCATCATCATCCAAGTTAATAGCTTCATTAAACTCATTCCAAGAAAAAGTTATAACCCCATCTTTTAAATTGGCAAAATTAGATTCATTTAAATTTACTTCACCTGAAATAACATCTATAAAAGAAAGCGCTTCAGCATCATAATTTAAAGTAAACTGAAACCCATTGACATTCTTAAAATCTTTCGCTTTGAAATCGATAGTTTGATTTTGATTTTCAACCAATTGAATATCATCCACTACAAACTCTAATGTTCCTTGAGTTCTGTTGTCAATGTTAGTATCCGTAAATTTACCAGTTACATCGCCTGTGAGATCACCAATTTTCACAGCGACAAAATTAGCATAACTGATGAAGTTTTGCAAATTTTTAATTTCAATTTTCTCAGGCCAAGTATCTTGTAAGAATGGATTTTCTTCCAATGGTTTCGATGCATCAAAAAATCTCCAACTTGTGTTATTGGGAAATCTATCGTCTTTATGTAAGATTAACTTTCTTATCTCCATTATATCTCTTACATCAATTTTCTTATCGTTATTCACATCTGCTGCAACTAGATTATATGGGTTATCAATTATCTCAATCCCCAATATATGCCTTAGAGCAACATAGATATCGCTTCCACTTACTCCGTTTAAATGCCACTCATCTAATTTTGCTTCAATTGTATAATCATCCCCAAATGTTACATTGGAACTAAAACAGCCATCATTAAAAGTAACTGGATACCATAGAATCGAGTCTCCTGTTGGCGTTGCAATCAATTTGTTAATTACAGGAATTTGGCTAGAAGTAACATACTCTCCATGAATAGTTTGAATACACCCTTGTATGCTTGCAGGATCACCACCACAGGGATGTAAATGGTCTTGCACAATGACATAAGTAGTACAAAAATCACTTTTTCCTGAATCATCTGTCACCCATACGTCTATAATTTGGGTTCCTAAGTCTTCACAACAAAATGTTATACCAGTACTTAATTTATCTTCAGTGCCTTCCCTTCTTATTTTAAGACTTGAAGTAAGATTGATGGATTCAGTACAATCATCTGTGACTGACTCTACAAAGTCGCTCGCCCATATCTCAACACAGCCACCATCACCTATCTGAACAACTGGTAAAGTCAAACCATTTTTACAAACAATAATTGGTTTTTCTGTATCTTCACAAGACGACTGATTAGAATTAGCAAACAAGGAAAAACTAAATAATAGAAACGAATAGATTAGTATTTTTTTTCATGATATTGGATTATAATTTGGGAAAATTGATTTTTCTAGAATACAATATACAATATTTCTCACAACAATATACACCCACAATGTGGTATATTTCAGCAATACATGTCTAACAATGTATTTTTAGAGCACAAAAAGGCCTTTTCTTCAAATACATGAAGAAAAGGCTGCTCCCATTAACCATCAAACTTATTTTTGTAAGTATGAGCACTTACTTATTATTTTTACATTTTAACCATTCTTTTCGTCTGGCTAAATTTACCAATTACTATTTTATAAAAATACAATCCATTGATTGAGAATTTTTCCCCATCGACATAAACGGTATGTGTTCCTTTTTTAAAGTCACCTTTTTTTCCAAATAGAAACTCTCCCTTTGCATCATAAATATACAATTCAACAAAATCATCTTGTGGTGTATAAAATGAAATTTCTGTATAAGCAGTGAAAGGATTGGGTTGATTTTGATAAACTACTTTTGCAGTTTCCAACACTTCTACATTTTCATTTTCTTCCACCAATTCAATTTCAATACCTGTCACGTCATCTGTATTAATATAAACTTCCGAAGTTACGCTATGTGAAGATACCTTAATTACAGTTCCAGCATTAATTCTATTTTTGCCTAAGACTTCTACTGAAAATATTGGTGCGTTTGACAATCGAAAAGCGTCCATTGAGTTATAGCTAATCAGGATTTTTCCATTTTCATCAATATTGAAATTTCCTTTATTCAAATTTATCTGACCACCTTTGACATTTAAAATATCAATATTTTCAATATCAAAGTCCAATACCAATTGAAAACCCATCATCTCTGTAAAATCACCAGCGAAGAAATCAACTGTAGTAATTTTATCTTCTTCCAACTGGACATCTTGCATTTTCAAAATAGATATTGCTTGTGCATCACGACCACTCATTTGATTTGCATTTGCAATTGCATCCCCTGAAACATCTCCCATTTTTATACCGACCAATTCGATTAAATCATTTTGAATCCAATCATTTACATTATAAACATCCTTTCCTTTATTATTTGAAAATTCATTTAAATCTGCATCTTTAGGAAAAAATCTCCAAGATGTTGAAGCATCAAAATCTTTAATTTTCCCAAGAATCAATTTTCTAATTTGAATAATATCCAAAACATTGATATCACCAGATTGATCAACATCACCTGCGATTACTGCATAAGAAGAAAGACCTTCTCCCGTCAAAATATAACGTTCTATCAACAAGATATCATACGTAGAAATTCCATTAATCACATACTCATTTTTCACAGGAACAATTTGATAATCCTTATCTGTTGAAAGTGAATCAAAACCAAATAGACCATTCTGCGTCATGTCTTTTCTGATTTCACCATTATCATTCAATGACACTTCTACATCATCAATATAATTCCCATCAGGTGTAAAACAATTTCCCACAAGGTCTCTAATTTTTGCAGCACAAATACCTTTTGTATCTGTAACGATAACGGTTGTCGTTACTGCTGATTGACGACCTTGAGCATCCGTAATTGTAAAAATCACTTCATTTTCACCCAGATTTTCGCAAGAAAACGTTGAAGGAGAAACATCCATGATACCAATGCTGCTACACAGGATTGATCCATCATTTAGCATTTCACCCGTTACTTTTGCATAGCCACTATTTGTCAAATCAACCGTTATTGAAGGCGTAGCAATTGCGGTGGGTCCCATACAAGCAACTTCTTTTATTGATGCTTCCAAAATATCCATCCAGCCGCCATCTTGCGCCCCAACTGGTTGAGCATTCCACCAACCCCATCCAAGATAGATAATTTTGCCTTTTCCGTAAGGTAATAAAGCGATAGTCGTTTCTGAATGATCATCCATATTTGAATATAGAGCAGTTGCTCCATCTGGAAGTGCACTTGTTATAAAAGATGTAGAATTGTTATTATTTATTTTAATATCTAAATTTTCAAAATGAGTATTCACAGTATTCTCAGAGTTCATTTCACTCGTTCCTGTTAATAAGAAGTGATCCGATGCTAATGAAAAATCGAACATTCCATTCAAAAACTTCATAGCGTTTGCCGTATTGTCTTCATTAGGAGCAACTACACCACAAATCACCAATCCTCCCCCATTTGCCACATATTGTCTTACAAAATCTCTAGATTCAGAGGACATGTCATTAAAAATATTTCCACGTTCCAATTCAGGAATCACTATCATATCTGACGCTCCCAATACACTTGAAATAGTACCAATTTTAAAATTATTAAAAACATTGACCCCAAAAGGCAATGTTTCAAGGGCTCTCTTCAAATTTGATCCTTCAGCGAATAAATTACCTTCATCTATTTGAGTATAATTTGAATTGTAAAAAACTCCTACATTTTGTGCAACTGAAACTTGGATTCCAGAAAATAAGGCAAGAAACAAGATTAAGATATGTTTATAAATTCCCTTCATGAATATAAATTTAAAATCAACCAAAGTGGTCAACTATTAAAAAAGTTTGACAGTGAGCATTGCTCAAAAAATGTAGGAAATAAGGATTTTTAATTTTATTCTAGGTAGTGCAGAAAGGCTTTTCTCTTTTTCGATAATACAAAGATAAGCTAGAATTGGACGATACAACATACCAATGGAATGGTAATAAATATTTGACTTTTATTTGCGATATGTAATGAGTTAATGGGTAAAGAATTAAACAATAAGCATTATTTTATATATTTAAAATATTGTTTTGTAATGTGATAATTACCGATTTTTGGGTAGGGGTTCAGGACGGGAGGACTTCAGGAATTCATGACTTCATGACTTCAAGACGGGAGGACTTCATGACGGCAGGACTTCAAGATGGCAGGACTTCATGACTTCATGACTTGAAAACAATGAGTATTTTAAAATAGGATGAATTGGGGAGATTGACTATAAAAATGGAATCTATGGAATTAGTATTCCGTTTTTCCTGTAGATTTAATCCACTCGACAAAGGCAACTTGTGCTTCGTCTCGGAGGAGTTGAATAGTTTCTAATTTTCGATTTTCGATGGGTAGCACAATTTCATCATAGATAAAATTGTCATCAAAATTAATATCCGCCGCATCTTGCTTTGTATTGGCATAATACACCTTATCAGGTCTTGCCCAATAGATAGCGCCTAAGCACATAGGACAAGGTTCACAACTTGTAAACATCTGACAATCATCTAATTGGAAACTTCCTAGCGCTTTACATGCATTTCGAATTGCTACAACTTCCGCATGGGCAGTTGGATCGTTAGAACTAGTCACTTGATTGACTCCCCTAGCAATTATTCTACCATTTTTCACAATCACTGCACCGAAAGGTCCACCATTTCCTGAAACTACATTTTGAACTGATAGGCGAATAGCCTCCCGCATAAATACTTTTTCCGCTTCCATTGTCTGTCTTAAATTTTATTTTGATAATTAAACACTAATTCCTAACAACTGTTCTCTCTTTTCTTGTACCACAGGATCAGTAATATACTCATCAAATAATTTTAATAAATCAACAAACCCGTTTGGACTAAATTCGATAATTCTATTGGCTATTGTTTGTGTAAAACGGTGGTCATGCGAAGTAAACATTACAGTACCAGGAAAGGAAACTAAACCATTATTCAGGGCTGTAATAGATTCTAGATCTAGGTGATTCGTAGGCTCGTCCAAAAGCAAAAGGTTGGCATGAGCCAACATCATTCTTGAAATCATACAACGCACCTTCTCCCCTCCCGACAAAACATTCGACTTTTTGAAAACTTCTTCTCCAGAAAATAACATTTTCCCTAAAAATCCACGAACATAAGATTCGTCCTTATTTTCAGAAAAATTTCTTAGCCAATCCATCAGATTATCATCGCCATTGAAAAAAGCTTCATTATTGGATGGTAAATAGGAAGTAGAAATTGTCTGACCATATTCAATTGTTCCAGTATCAGGTTGTTCATTTCCTGCTAATATTTCAAAAAGCATAGTCAAAGCGATACTGTCCTTAGATAGAAAACTAATTTTATCACCTTTTTCGACATCAAAATTTAAATTTTGAAATAAAATTCTACCATCTACTGATTTGGATAGATTTTTCACTGACAAAACTTGTTTTCCAGCATCTCTTTCTTGAGAAAAAATAATACCAGGATATTTTCTAGTAGAAGGTTTGATATCTTCGACCTTGATCTTAGCCAACATTTTTTTACGAGCAGTAGCTTGTTTAGATTTTGATGCATTGGCACTAAATCTATCAATAAAAGCTTGTAATTCCTTTCTTTTATCTTCTGCTTTTTTATTCGCCGATGAACGTTGTCTTAATGCCAACTGACTTGATTCATACCAGAAAGTATAATTCCCCGTAAACATTTGCACCTTTCCAAAATCAATATCCACGATATGAGTACATACGGTATCCAAGAAGTGTCTATCGTGAGAAACTACAATTACTGTATTTTTAAAATCCAATAAGAAATCTTCCAACCAAATCACAGTATTAATATCCAAGTCATTGGTAGGCTCATCCAAAATTAAGATATCTGGATCACCAAACAAAGCCTGAGCCAATAACACTCTCACTTTTTCTTTCGAATCCAATTCTTTCATCAATTTATGATGGACAGATTCAGGAATACCAATACCACTTAAAAGGGCAGCAGCATCTGGCTCTGCATTCCAACCATTCATTTCTCCAAATTTTTCTTCCAATTCAGAAACACGTATTCCATCCTCTTCTGAAAAATCTGGATTCATATAAATCGCATCTTTCTCAACCATAATACCCCAAAGCTCTTTGTGCCCCATCATCACTGTATTCAAAACAGTATCTTCGTCATGTTTGTAGTGATCTTGCGAAAGTACCGCCATTCTTTTACCTGGCTCAATAGAAACACCTCCAATATTAGCATCCAATTCACCAGAAAGAACTTTTAGAAAAGTAGATTTTCCAGCTCCATTTGCTCCAATAACTCCAAAGCAATTATCACCACTAAATGAGATATTTACATCGTCAAAAAGTACACGCCTACCAAACTGAATAGTAATATTATTTACGGATATCATGTTGTTTTATTTTTAGGAGTGCAAAAGTATGCTTTTTCTATGATTTAATGCTAGTTTCTAGTAAAAAAAACTAATAATTTGAGAACATCATTTAAAAGTGAAAGAATGTCATTAAATGGGAGTGAAAATCAGTTTTGATATGATAAAAATTATGAAAATAAATAAAAAAATTTGGTTAATTTTGTTTTAGAATTTATATAATATTATTAGCTAAATTCATCTTTTAATTTCACTAAAATCTAACTATTATGGACCACATTATTAACATTCACAATGCAGAAAATAGTGATATTTATGACTTGGTTATTCTATTTGATTTTTATCGTGTTTTTTATAAACAAAAATCCAACTTAGGAGGAGCAAAAATTTTCCTAGAAGAAAGGATAAAAAACAAGGAATCAATTATTTTCATTGCTTATTTTAATGGGCGACCTGCTGGTTTCACACAGTTGTACCCAAGTTTTTCTTCGGTATCAATGGAGAAATTGTATATTTTGAATGATTTATTTGTACATCCTGATTATAGAGGCAAATCTATAGGGAAAGCATTACTCAAGCATGCTCAAAATTTAGCTATTGATAAAAAGTATAAAGGATTGGCGCTTGCTACTACAAAAGATAATTCGTCTCAGAAATTATATGAGAAAATGGGATGGATTAAAGATGAGGACTTTTTTCATTATTTTTGGAGTTGTGATAAATAATTGTCTTCAACTGCTGTGATGCTTCAAATAAATTTGAAGGGCCGACAAAAAAAAAGTGCTATCATCCCTCCCAAAGTGACAACACTAATTTAATTTTGTATCATAGTTTGTTTTTGGCATCCCCTGCCCATCTGTTCTAATAGTGTAAGTGGAAATATCCACTTGTTTGTTTTTTAGGTCTATCCCTAAATTGTTTTTGTAAGATTCAATCCGAGCTTTCTAAAAGCTTAATTCGTAATTGATAATACAAATATACAATAGGAAAAAGGGCAAGAACATACCTAGATAACGGTAATTATTATCTGATCTAAAAGAATGATTTATAATGAATTGGGAACATGTAGATAACGTATTAGGATAGTATATCAAGCATATTTTGTTGGAAAGAAATACTGAAAATATAATGAGTTTTATTGAATTTATTGGTTATATAGTGTCTGGACGGGAACTCATCAAAATTAAAAATTGTAAGTTTCCGTCCAGTCACTAAATAGTTGTAATTCAAGAGATCATACCCATTGGATTAGAATTCGATAAAAAAACGCACATTTTATAAATCCCCTGAATTCTGCTTTGAATAAATACTAATAAAAGCATCTGCTTCTAAAGAGTAAACATCTATTAATTCAAAATAAGTCAACGGGCTATCGTCATCCACTGGAAAAATATCCCCGTTACTCAATTGCTGCTTAGTTACAAACGCATTTCCCAAGACAATATTCACCATCTTTAAATCACCTTCAAAATATGTTTTTAAAATTGGAATAATCTGAGTTTGAAAAATCAATTTCAATTGTTCCAATTCATAAATTCTCATAAAATACCCATGACCCAGTAAATATTGAGCTCCCAAAAGGATAGATAAACGCTTATTTATCATGGTCAACATCGCTGCCATATCAATAGATCGGTCTTCATCAATCTGGATTGGCTCTAAAAGATGTGGCTTCACATTGATATCCACGAAAGAGAATTTGCTCAACAATATTGGATCCAATTGTACACCCGCATTAGGTTCGTTGTCCAATAAACAGATGATATGCAAGTTGGGTGGAATAGAAAAATAGGTTTTAGAAAATGGTAAGATCACGCTTGTTGCATCTACTCCCCCTTCTCTAGCATCTACTTCCAACATCGCCATCATATCCCCAAAAATACTTAAAATATCACCTTGATTGGCAGACTTTATGATTAAAACATGTCGTTTTGCGTAGGCATGTATAATGCTATTGAGTTTTCTAATATCAAAATCCACCGCCACATCTTTTTCTATGGATACATTCTCTTCGCTTTGATATTTTTGATATTCATTTTCTTGAAAACGCTTCAATTCTTGGAAAACGGACCAATAAATATGAGTATTTACCTTTCCAATATTATGCCCCATTTGTTGTTCAATGGTAGCGTAATCTTCTGCACCTGAATATTTTGCAAAAAGATTTTGAAGTCGTTTTTTATTGATATTTACAGTAGAGAAGGTCTTTTCAGGTCTTACCGCAATATTTCCAAATCGAGTTTGGGCATATTTATAAAAAATTTATCGAATTTTTGAAGAGTGATGATTTCAATTCGTTTAAAACGGATGATGATAAGAAAATTTTATTGCACAAAGTCCTTCGATTTGGAAATATTGCGGTAAGGCCTGAAAAGACCTTCTCTACTGTAAATATCAATAAAAAACGACTTCAAAATCTTTTTG
>CAMZLN010000240.1 GCA_947311465.1 uncultured Saprospiraceae bacterium | reverse complement strand
ATCTGTTTATCGCATTTAGGTTATAAATATAAGCGTTCAAAAGTATCGGATATTGACTTGGCAAAAGAGACAAAATATATTAATTTGATACTCAGAGAACATACCCATACTTTTATGGATAAACCTGATGAAATTGAGGACAAAACTGGTAAAAAAGTACTCATAAATCAAGCAGGTTGGGCTGGCATTATGTTGGGTAGATTGGATGTTTATTTTGAAAAAAATTATACAGGAAAATGTACAACTTGTGACAATATAATATTGAAATAGCATCAATAAATTGTATTTTAATTTTGGGTTTTGAAACAAAAGTTTTGAATTCGCTAGGGATTTTAGGTAGTATTCTTTTGAGAAAAAAAAATATGTAAAATTCATCAGATATTTCTTCCAATTACGGATTATTTTTCTTTACTTTGTATCCCTAATTACGGAATAGGTGATTGGGTCAAAACTTAGAGATGAGAAACTATATTTTTCATTCCCATGATAAAATATTATCTCTAAATACTTGAATGTCAATTTTTTATACAAACAAACATACCTGAGTAGTGCGCTTTCGCCTGCTTGATGAGAAACATACGACGCAGAAAATGAATAATTCTTTAACAGTTTGGAACAATTGTCTGGACATCATTCGCAAGAATGTAAATGTTCAGAGTTTCAAGACGTGGTTTGAGCCAATCAAACCAGTCGGGTTAAAGGATAGTGCGTTGACAATTCAAGTTCCTAACAAGTTTTTTTATGAGTGGTTAGAAGAACATTATGTGTCTCTTTTAAAAATGACTATTCGTAAAGAATTAGGCGATAAAGGAAGCTTGAGATATCAAATTGTTGTAGACGATAAAAAGGAAAATAATCCTAAAGCAAGTTTAGCTCCAAAAATTGAAGAAACTTCTTATAAAGGTTCTAAAAAAAGGGTGAGAGCAACGGGCATTCAGAACCCGTTTATTATACCTGGAATCAAAAATTTAAGGATTGATTCTCAGCTAAATCCAAATTATACTTTTGATTCTTTTATTGAAGGAGATTGCAACCGTTTGGCGCGATCTGCGGGGTTGGCTGTAGCTAAAAAACCTGGAAAAACAGCTTTTAATCCATTGGTGGTGTTTGGTTCTGTGGGACTGGGCAAAACGCATTTGGCTCAAGCAATAGGAAACGAAGTAGTGACTAGATTTGATGATAAGACAGTCTTGTATGTTACATCTGAAAAGTTTACAAATCAAATTATTGAATCCATTAGAAATAATGCGGTGAATGATTTTGTTAATTTCTATCAACTTATTGATGTCTTAATCATAGACGATATCCAGTTTTTAGCAAATAAAACAAAAACGCAGGAAATTTTCTTCCATATATTTAATCAATTGAATCAAAGTGGTAAACAATTGGTAATTACTACAGATCGACCGCCAAAAGATTTGGATGGTATGGAAGAGCGATTACTTTCTAGGTTTAAATGGGGATTGTCTGCTGATTTGCAGATTCCTGATTTTGAAACTAGAATGGCAATTCTTAATAATAAAATGAGAAATGAAGGGGTGGAAGTCCCTGATCAAGTGTTGGAGTTTATCGCTTACAATATAAAAACCAATGTTCGTGAATTAGAAGGCGTTTTGGTTTCTTTAATTGCTCAATCTTCATTGAATCAACGTATGATTGATGTTGATCTTGCAAGAGAAGTGGTTCAAAATATTGTTCAACAAGTGGATAAAGAAATTACAGTTGATTTTATTCAGAAATTAGTGGCTGAGCATTTCAATATTCCTGTGAATAAGCTTTCCGAGCAAACTCGAAAACGAGAAATCGTTATAGCTAGACAACTTTCAATGTATTTGGCTAAAAAAATGACTGATAATTCTCTCCAATCTATTGGGAAACAATTTGGTGGTCGTGACCACAGCACAGTTATTTATTCTTGTCGTTCTGTGGAAGATCATTTAGAAACGGATGAATCTTATAAGAATGAAGTTTCTAAAATTGAAAAGAAGATTGCCATGAGTATCAATGATGCTTAATTTCTAATTCCTTTTCCTTAATTTTTATTTTTTTATATTTTAAAAGACAAAGTCTGCCATACTTTGCAAATTTCTATTAGTTCTTTCTTATTTTTGCCCCATGTACACCTTTAGAGAAAAAAGAGACAAAATTATTGGTAAAGATTTGGATGAATACCTCGCTAAAGGGTGGTATAGAATGGGAAATTCTATTTTTACTTGTCAATTTCTCCTTCAAAAAAGGGAATTATTCTCTGCCACTTGGATTCGATTACATTTGAAGGACTTTTCTTTTAATAAACGAAATCGAAAAACACTTTCTCGAAATGGTAAACGATTCCATTATAAGGTTTCAAAAGCAACATTTACAGAAGAAAAAGAGCAACTTTACAAAAAGTATCGTGAAAGTTTTGATGGATTTATTTCTGAAAACTTAATTGCAAATCTACATGAAGGTGACCAAAAAGACGTTTTTGATACTTGGAATATTGAAGTTTATGAGGGTGAAAAATTAGTGGCACTTAGTTTTTTTGATGTTGGAGATACTTCCATCGCTAGTATTTTAGGTATTTACGATCCAGATTATTCCAAGTTTAGTTTGGGATATTATACATTATTATTGGAAGTTCAACAGGGATTAAGTTTAGGAAAGGAGTATTTTTATCCTGGATATATAGTTCATGATAATCCTCGGTTTGATTATAAAATTAAAATTGGGGATGTAGAGTATTATGATTTTTTAGAAGAGCAATGGGTGGATGAATTTACTTTTTATCAAAAAGAGATAATGGTAGATCAATTGATGAACCGTCTTTTTGAATTGAATTCTAAACTTATTTTAAGTAATATCAGAAATTCAGTATATTTGTATCCTTTTTATGAAGTGCCTATGTATTTTTTAGAATTAGATAAGTACCTAGAACACCCTGTTTATCTTGAAATTGGAAATAGTATAATTGATGGTGAAGAAAAGAAAGAACGAATTATTGTCGTTTTTGATTTGACGAAAGAAAGATATTTTGTTTTTTCTTGTAAACGATTGATTGATATTGATTTAATAATGGCCTTAAAGAATATTGCTTTTCAAAATATCTCAATGAAGGATCAAATTTTATTTTCATCTCCTAATGTTGAAGATATCTGTACATATTTTAGTAATCACACATAATGGATATCAAAACTCAGTTATTGGTAGAGCATTCAAGAAAAAATGCGGATCTAATTATTGCTTATATTGGAGATGATGCGAATAGATTTTCCGTTTTGATGGATTTGTTTTTTAATGATGAATATCGAGTAGTCCAAAGAGCCGCCCATGTATTATCATCCGTAATTGAAAAGTATCCTCAATTAATTCAACCTTATTTTAAGAAAATTATAGGATATATTGGAGTTGAAAATACCCCAATTGCAGTGCAACGAAATATCCTACGACTATTGCAATTTGTTGAAGTCCCAATGCAGTATCATGGTCAATTAATTGATATTTGTTTCAATTTTATTTTAGATCCGAAAGCGGCTATCGCAGTTAGAGCATTTTCTATGTACGTTGCAAATAATATTGTCAAGGATTATCCAGAGTTAAAATCTGAATTCTTACTTATTTTAGAAAGTATATCCCCAAATGAGCCTCCTGCAATAAAAAGTCGACTCAGGAAACTTTTAAAGTCGCTAAGAATCTAGTTTTTCCCCGATTTTTCGATGTTCAATAGGATAATTTCATTAAGATTTAATGTAATACATAATTTCAATAACTTTGGCACAAATGTTGTCATAGATTCTGTGATGTAATATCTAGTTATACCTAACTTCCCTCTGTTTGGTATTTAATAATCACTGTTTAATAATTTATTGTATACTACAAATACACAAATAACAATTCTATGAAAAGTTTGAACATTTTTAAAAAAAATTATTTAGATTGGGTATTCCTATTAATTCCCTTTCTTTTTATTACTCAAACTCTATCTGCTCAAGATGATTTATCTTTAACTCATACGGTTGATAATAACACATCTTCCATTGGAGAAAATCTTATTTTTACAGTTACTGTGAATAACGAAGGGGGGACTAATATTACTAATCTTCAAATTGAGGATAGTATTCCTAGTGGAACAGCATTTGTTTCAGCGACACCATCAATAGGAACCTATGATTCTGCTACAGGACTTTGGGATATTGGTGCTAATATGGATGCTACAACTCCATCAGCAACTCTAGTTTTGGAAGTTAAAATTATTCATGATGGTCTTATCTATAATTTGGCAGAGATAATTTCTATGAATGAAGTGGATATCGATTCTACTCCAAATAATACGGATTATACAGAAGATGATATTGCATCTGCTTGTAGTACAGTGGCAATAAAGTTATGTACAGCATCAAGTGAATCATATACATTGACGGCTTCTGCTGCTATGGTGAATTATCAATGGTTTAGAGTTTTTGATAATGGAGGATCTTTAGATACTGTTTCTGTTGGAACCAATCAAACATTAGTTGTGGATCAAATTGGTGATTATTATTATACAGGTGATATCAACGGATCAACTTGTTCTGGAGGCAGTTGTTGCCCCATTTCTGTTGTTGATGGTTGTTTGGATTTGGGTTTATCAATTAGTACTACAAGTACCAATGTAAAAGTTGGAGATGATGTTCCTTTTATTGTGAATGTTATTAATGAGGGAACTATTGATGCTCAAAATGTTGTGGTTGAAATTGATGTACCTACTGGATTTACCTTTGTTTCAGGAGATAATCCAAATTGGACGCTTTTACCTTCTGGCAAACTTGAAACAACTGTTTCAAGTTTATTAATAGGAACTAATGATAATATTAATTTAGTATTAAATGTAAATCTCTCAGCAGGTCAATTAAATGACTTAGACGTAAACGCAGAGATTTCTTCTTCTGAAGACTTGAATGGAGATAATCTTCCTGATACAGATTCAACAGAAAATAATGATTCTACAACTGAAGATGATGATGATATTGCATCTGTTACATTATTAGAATTTGATTTATCATTGACTTTATTAACAAATAGCACAACAGTATCCGTTGGAGATGATGTTACTTTTACAACAAATGTAGCTAATCAAGGAGTTGTTGATGCACAAAATATTACAATTGTAGCGTATATTCCTACTGGATTTGATTTTGTTGCTGCGGATAATGCCACATGGACAGATATTGGTGGTGGTCAAGTAATAGCTCTTATTACTACCTTAAATAGTACAGCGACAACTTCTGCCGATTTGGTATTAAAAGTAAATAATACTGCGGGTAATGCAGCAGGTGACCTAGTTGTTGGTTCTGAGATTTTAAGTGCTGAAAATGCAAATAATCTAGTCGTACCAGATGCTGATTCTACACCAGATGCTGACAAGACAAATGATATGGTAGTTGATAGAATAGGAGCTACGGATCATATTGATATTGACAATGCAGTAGATGATGAAGATGATATGGATATTGCATCTGTTAGTTTAAGTTTAGGAGATTTTGATTTAGCACTAGCAATGACAACTACCAGTACAAATGTAATCGCTGGAGATAATATTCCTTTCGTACTTAATGTAAGTAATGAAGGTGATATTGATGCTCAAAATGTAGTTGTAGAAGTAAGTGTTCCAACTGGGTTTACATTTGTGCTAGCGGACAATCCTACATGGACATTAATGCCATCAGGGAAGATACAAACAACTGTTTCAACTTTGAATTCTGGAATAACAACACCAGTTAATTTAGTCTTGACTGTGAATGTATCTGCAGGAACTTCGGGTGATTTAATTGTAATTTCAGAAATTATAGCTTCAGAAGATACGAATGGAACTGCGTTACCAGATGTTGATTCTACTGAGGGTAATAATTCTGTAATGGAAGATGATGATGATATCGCTTCTGTAGTTTTATTAGAATTTGATTTAGCATTGACCGTTGTTACTGATAAAACAATAGCAGAAGTAGGTGATGATGTTACTTTTACAATCAGAATAGCAAATCAAGGAGCGATATCATCATCATCTTCCATTACAGAATT
>CAMZLN010000239.1 GCA_947311465.1 uncultured Saprospiraceae bacterium | reverse complement strand
GTTAGGAATGGCAATGACAAAAAGAAAGCCGCCGGCAGGCATGTCAGAATAGTTTTTATCTCGAATTTGTTTAAATTTTTCTAACGAACTATTGTATAATGAAGAAGTAATCATGGAAGAAGGAAATTGTATTATTTATTTGCAATCCTCACACCTACCATATAAATTTAGGGAATGATACTCCACTTCAAACTTAAGAATTTCACTCATACTGTCCTTGATTTGTTGTATCCGAGGATCACAAAATTCTATTACTTTACCACAATCATTACAGATTAAATGATCATGTTGTTTGTACCCAAAAGATTTTTCGTAAAGTGCCAAGTTTTTTCCAAACTGGTGTTTCTTGACCAAATCACAATTGACCAATAACTCTAGCGTATTATAGACGGTAGCTCTACTCACTCTATATTTCTTGTTTTTCATGTGAAAATATAGCGCTTCAGCATCAAAATGATCTGTACGGTTGTATATTTCATTGAGAATAGCAAATCTCTCTGGCGTCTTGCGGTATTTGTTTTCCGTAAGATGTTTTAAGAAAATATCTTTGACTTCCTGATCTAAATCTTGTTCTAATATATCACTCATACCTATTGGTTTATTGCAAGATAATAAATCTTTATCAAAAAGGATAAATTAATCTGTTTTTCTATTTTAATCTTACAGCTTTTGAAATTTCATCCATGGATTCTAAATGGGTGATTATTTCTGAAATTTGTTTCGTATTGGCTACTAACAATTTAATTTTACCTTCAAAGAATCCATCATTTCCATCAATATAAAATGATTTGATGTTGAGTCCTAAAGCAGATGATAACTTTAATGTTAATTGTTGGATAACTCCTTTTCCAGTATCAACTCCCTTGATTTCTAATTCAATTTCAAAACTTTTATCCAATTTTGAAGCCCATTCGGCTTTTAATACTCTATATCCATAACTTGCTTGTAAGTTGGTTGCATTGGGACAAGTTGTTCGATGTATTTTATATCCATCATTAATTGTCACATAGGCAAAAATATCATCACCTTGTACTGGATTGCAACAAGGTGCTAAGGTGTACTTATAGTTGGATGCAGCATCACCATTTATGAATAACTCTAATTTTTCACCAGCATTTTTCTTCTTTTTAGTGACAGGTATGCTTTTGGCAACGGTCTGTGGCTTTTCATTTTTAAGTGTGATTTTATTATCAATTATGTCAAACTTCTTTTGTAAGTCTGAAATGATAACATTTTCCATCGCAATATTGTAAAATAATTCAACATGAGTTTTAAAGTCGAAATACTTCACCAAAACATCTATATTTTTTTCATCATCCATGCGATTTTTTCCAAAATCGAGCTTCATACTTTTGAACTTGCGTTCAAGGGCTTCTTTTCCATATTCTCCAAGTTTCTTTTGTTCTTCTTTCATGGAAGAACGAATCTTGGATCTAGCTTTCCCTGTCATTACAAATTTCAACCAGCTTTCACTTGGTTTCTGATTTTTGCTGGTCACTACAGATACTCTATCTCCGTTATCCAGCTCATGACTTAGGGGAACCAATTTATCATTTACTTTTATGGCAGTACAATGATAGCCAACTTCTGTATGGATTTCGAAGGCGAAATCTAAGGCAGTTGCTCCTTTTGGAAGTACTTTCATATCTCCTTTTGGAGTATAAACATAAATCTCATCATGAAATAAATTTGTTTTAAAATCCAAAACAAATTCTACTGCGTCAGTATTTTTATTTTCCAATAATTCCCTTACCGTCTGCAACCAACGATCGTAAACGTTGGGTTGAGATGATACCCCTTTGTATTTCCAATGCGCCGCAAAACCACGTTCGGCGATATCGTCCATTCTTTCGGATCTAATTTGTACTTCTACATATTTGCCTTCTGGTCCGATTACTGTGCTATGTAGAGATTCATAACCATTGGATTTAGGTGTGGCAACCCAATCTTTCAGTCTTTCTGGAATGGCCTGATGAATATCCGTAACAACAGAATAGACCATCCAACAACTAGATTTTTCTTGTTTTCTTGGTACGTCAATGATGATACGAATTGCAAAAAGATCATATATTTCATCAAAAGTTACATGCTTGGTTTTTATTTTATTTAGAATAGAATAAATAGCTTTTGGTCTACCTTGAATCCTAAATGGAAAGCCAAGGGTCTTAATTCTTTCTTCTAAAGGCTCAATAAATTTTTTAATATATAGATTTCTTTGCTTCTTTGTTTCCTGCAATTTTTTAGCAATCCCTTTATAAGTTGCAGGTTCCTTTATTTTTAAAATGAGATCTTGATACTCCGTTTTGATCGCATACAATCCTAAACGATGAGCTAGTGGGGCATAAATAAACTCCGTTTCTGATGCAATTTTAAGTTGTTTGTGCCGAGGCATGGATCCTAAGGTACGCATATTATGTAACCGATCCGCCATTTTAATCAATACAACTCTCACATCTTTAGTAAGCGTACTTAATACCTTTTTGAAATTTTCAGCTTGATGGCTTTTTGCATTATAGGATGAATCCAACTTGGTTAATCCATCTACAATTTTCGAAATTTTTACACCAAATTTTTCACTGATTTCTTCTAAGGTTGTAGGCGTATCTTCCACTACATCATGCAACAATGCGGAGATAACTGCGGTCGGACCTAGACCAATTTCTTCTGCACATATCTGTGCCACAGCAATCGGGTGAAAAATATAGGGTTCACCAGATTTTCTGCGTTGAGAACTATGGGCTTTTTCCGCTAAATGGAAAGCCATCTTCATGTTGACTAAATCTAAATTGTCAACTTTTGACGAAATAGTGGTTATCATGTGCTCGTAAGCTTTTTCGATATCTCTATATTCATCTTCAGAAATGGGTATAAGAGTTTTGCTCATAAGTCTGTTCCCAAATAATGGATTTTAAAATACAGTAAATTAAGCGTAAAGGTAATGCAAAATTTTATATATGTAATTATTTTTCCTAGCTTTTTTATTCTGTTATGCTTGCGCTAATTTATTTTTATGTTTTTACCAAAAATCAAGCTATCTTGGGTCTGAAATTAAAAACTTAGATTCTGAACATTTATTTCTACACAATTTTTTGAGAAACAAAATTTACAAAAATAGGGAATCATTCCCTTATCTGCCTAAGTCAGTATCTAAAATATGTTGTGAATTGTTGATTGCAGAAAGGATGTCTGATGAAAAAATATAATGTATGATTAAACTATCGAAAATACCAACTAGACCTCCCAAGGATGTTGATAAAAAAACACTTCAAGAGCAAACGAAGAAAAATTGTAAGGAAATTGCAAAGCTTCAAGCCGTAATGATTGCTCAATCTAAATACAATCTACTCGTTGTTTTTCAAGGCATGGATGCTAGTGGGAAGGATGGAGCTGTAAAAAATGTTTTTAAATATTGCAATCCAAGTGGAATCAAAGTGAAAGGTTTTAAAAAGCCAACTGATGAAGAATTTGGACATGATTTTCTTTGGAGAATCCATAAAAATGCACCCCAAAAGGGTATGATTCAAATTTTTGTTCGTTCGCATTATGAGGATGTTTTAATTCAGCGTGTTCATAAATGGATTTCAGAAGAACATGCTATCAAACGAATCAATGCAATCAATGCTTTTGAAGAGTTGCTTGAGTTTGATAATAATACAATTATTTTAAAATTTTATTTGCATTTATCTTTTGAACAGCAGGCTATAGAATTGCAACAAAGACTAGATGATCCTACTAAATATTGGAAGCATAATCCAGGAGATTGGGAAGAGCGAAAACATTGGGATGAATACATGCGTTGCTATGAAGATGTGCTTGAAAGGAGTTCTATTCCTTGGAAAATAACTCCAGTTGACGAACGTTGGTATCGTGATTACGTGGTTTCTACTACTATTGTCGAAGCAATGAGAAAGTTGGATTTACAATATCCAAAATTAGAAATATAACCAAAATATATAAATGAAAGTTAGAATTGATAAATGGATATGGGCAGTAAGGATTTTTAAAAGTAGATCAAAAGCTGCGGATGCTTGTCGTTCCAATCACGTCAAGGTCAATGATAAATCTGTAAAACCTGCATTTTTAGTAGAAGTAGGTCAGGAAATCATCATCAAAAAAGATGGATTCTCATTGGTATTTAAGGTGGTAAAATTAATAGAAAAAAGGGTTGGATTTCCAATTGCAATCACTTGTTACGAAAATTTGACTAGCGAAGAAGAGCTAAATAAATTCGATAGCTGGTTTATCGGAAAATCTAATTCTGAAAGGCGTGAAAAGGGTAGTGGTCGTCCTACAAAAAGAGATCGAAGACAAATTGAGCAGTTTAAGGATATTTTTTAAGTCATTTAATGATCTTTAGTGTACTGTTTAGTGAAAAATATTTTGATTCAAAAAATATTTGGACATTATTTGTTAACAAAGAGCTTAATTGTCAATACTTTATGGACAAGTCGATCTAACAATCGGGATTAAATTGTGAAATGTATATGTAAATATTTTGTACTATAAAAAAAATATCATACATTTGTATTACCATGACATTGTTGACGCTATGACATTGGTCAACGCTAGTAGCTTACTTTTTTTGTTTATAAAAAATAATTATTCACCTAAAACACTAAAAGATGAAATTTAATATTTTATTATTGATATTTCCATTATTCCTGTTGTTTGGATTATCAAATTGTTCAAAAGAATGTGAACCTGTAATTTCTACTTGTAGCGAAATCACACCTCCATCTGATACAACATGTCATGCTAATTTTACTAGATGGTTCTATATTAAAGATGAAAATACCTGTAAGCAAATTACATATACCGGATGTTCTAAATTGGGCTTTGAAACACAGAAAGAGTGTAAAGAATGTGAGTGTAAATAGACAATATTATCTTGATAATTTTTGATTAAACTAAAAATTTGCTAACTAGCGATAAGACATACCCATGCCCTATCGGGCGCGGGTCTACTTATTGCGTCGGTCGTTATTTTTGATTTTATGGGAAAAAAGTATCTGAAATCGATATTTCATTAGACCAAACGACTTACAAACTGGATTGTAGTAGTTATGAGGAGGGTGTTTATTTTTATAATTTGATATCCAATGATGTATTCGTTGGAGCATCTAAGTTTATGATTCTAAACTAAAGTAATAAATGGTGGGGAAGAAATTCCTCGCCATATTTTTAAAACTAAAAAATATAGATATGAAACGGCTAATAATTATACTAATTTTTTTACAATTTAGCAATATTGGTTTTTCACAAGATTATATTCCAATGGCAGAGTCTGATAAATATTGGATTTATGAACATGTATATAATTCTCAAACGGGTGCTATTGATTATGGCTATATGCTTGGAATTGGACGTGACACTGTTATTAATGATATTGATTATAAACAATTGAATGAATTTGATCTCGCAGGTAGCTATCCTTGTCAAGTGCCACCTTGTTGGAGATTTGAATATCCTTATAAAGTGTTAGGCGTAAAAGTCATAGGATATATAAGAGATGACATTAGTTCTCGAAAAGTATATTTTCTTCCTAATGATATTTCTTCAAGTAATAATATTACATGTGGTGATATGCAAGAATATGTTTTATTTGATTTTTCTGTAAGCATTGGAGATACTTTAAGCTCATGTTACAAATTAAGAGATCTATTTGATGATAAAACTGGAATTGTAGATAGTTTAGGTATATACAATCATAGATATTCAATTTTTTCTTCTGGTCCTTCAGGGGTCGGTGGTCTTCCATATATTGGAGAAAAAATAATTTCTGAAGGCTTAGGGTTTTTGGATTATGGACTTTTTCATGACTGGTATTTTCCTTTGGTGGATTTCTGTAAGGGTTCTTGGGAAGATTGTAACATTATTTCTTCCATCAATATTATTCATGAAAAAATATTTTTGGAAATTTCACCTAATCCAAGTTCTGGAATAATTAAAATCAAAACTTCAAAACAGATAATTTCTTATAATATGTATAATCTGTCAGGAAAAAAAGTATTGTCAGGAAAGTATATGGATTCAATTGATATGTCAAGTTTAACTCAAGGGATATATATTTTAAAACTGTTATTAAATGATGGAATTGTTACAAAAAGAGTAGTGAAAATAAACCAAAAATAACTAGCGATAAGAC
>CAMZLN010000238.1 GCA_947311465.1 uncultured Saprospiraceae bacterium | reverse complement strand
TCATTATAAAAGTTAGCGAATTCTACGCCAATAGCTCTTGCACCGATGATTACCATTTTTTTAGGTGGTTTAGCCAAAACCAATGCTTCTCTATAACCGATCACCTTTTTACCATCAATAGGTACATTTGGAAGCGCTTTAGCACGAGCTCCTGTGGCAATGATAATATTTTTTGCTTCAAGCGTTTCTTTCTTTTTCCCATCAGTCACTTCTACTTTCTTTCCACGAAGCAGTTTTCCAAAGCCCTTGACAACGGTTATTTTATTTTTCTTTAATAAGAAAGTAACGCCATTGCTCATTTTATCTGCCACCCCTCTACTTCTTTTAACAATAGCCGTAAAATCTGGTTTTGCATCCTTTACAGTAATACCATAATCAGCACTATGGTTAATATATTCAAAAACTTGCGCACTTTTCAAAAGCGCTTTAGTAGGAATACACCCCCAGTTCAAGCAAATACCACCAAGAGATTCACGTTCTACAATAGCTACATTCATTCCTAATTGAGACGCTCTAATGGCAGCAACGTATCCACCAGGACCACTACCTATTACTATTAAATCATATTTCATATTGAATTATTTTTTTTAAAACTACTTAACAAAAATAATTGATATTTTGAGATTGTCATCCACAAACTATCAAAATAGGGGTAAAAGAATTAGTTAAAAATGTACATTTATTTTTTCACAGTTCCTAACCACCACAAAGATACGTTTCCATTAAACTTAAACAAGAAAATGTTGACTATCTTTTTTCAAATAAAAAATAAACTTGTAAGGTTTTGAAAGTTGGTATTTTTTTATAACTTTGTACCAAAGTGTTTAAATAATAATGTATTTTCATTCTTCCTATGGATAAATTGTTTTTAATATATTTTAAGCATTTTAAAACGTTTCAATAAACACAAATATCTACTTTAGCTGATTTTTTTTAAAACAGACTAAATTGTCATGCATACTAGAAATAAACATATTGGTTCTTACGATTTTGATGTCTTAGTACATTCTAATAAGTCCTTAAAACCATTTGTAATTGAAAAGCATGGAAGAAAGACCATCAATTTTTCAGATTCAGAAGCCGTTAAAGCTTTAAATACGGCATTACTATTCCACTTTTACGAGATTAAGTCTTGGAACATTCCAGAGCATTATTTATGTCCACCTATTCCAGGAAGGGCTGATTTCATTCATCATGTAGCGGATGTTCTAGGTTGTGACGAAACGGGTTGTGGCAAAGAAATAAGGATTTTAGATATTGGAGTAGGCGCCAATTGTATTTTTCCATTGATAGGGAATAAGGAATATGGTTGGAAGTTTGTAGCCACAGAGATTGACTATCCAGCATTCAAATCCGCAAGATCCATCGTACAAAAGAATGATTTAAAATCCGAAATTGAGTTTAGATTTCAAAATAATAGGGAAAACATTTTCAGAGATATTATTCAAGAAGATGATATTTTTGATATGACCATCTGTAATCCACCTTTTCATGCATCAGAAAAAGAAGCTCAAAAGGCGACGCAACGGAAATGGAAAAATTTAGGAATAAAGAAAAAGGCGTCAGATCGAAATTTTGGAGGTAAAACATCAGAACTTTGGTATGAAGGAGGTGAAAAAGCATTTATAAAGAAAATGATTTACGAAAGCCAAAATTTCAAAAATAATTGCCGTTGGTTTTCTACATTAGTATCAAAAAAGAGTAATTTACAAAGTATATATCAATATCTCAAAACCGTTAAAACAACAAAAATAAAAACCATAGAAATGAGTCAAGGTCAAAAACAAAGTAGAATTGTTTTTTGGTCATTTATGAACGAATAATTCCCCCACGGATGAATATTAGGATTAATAACGATATTGAGTTAACAAAAATTTGGGAGATAGATCGAGTATCATTGGCAAAGTATATCAATGATAAGGTGGTTTATGAGAATATAGTGACGGTACCGCACCCATATAATCTTAAAGATGCGGATGAGTTTATTGAATTGTGCCGCAATTTTGAGCGCGATCACCATGCAAGAAACAATTGGGCCGTGCGCCACAAAGGAGAAATGATAGGTGGTATTGGATTTTTATATACATTTGGTACAGAATCTCACAAAGATGAAATTGGATATTGGTTAGCAGCGGAATTTCGTAATCAAGGGATAATGACTGATGTAGTATCAGAATTCACGAAATTTGCACATAAAGTCCGTAAATTAAATAGGATTCAAGCATTAATTTTTGAACAAAACGTACCATCACTCAAAGTTCTGTCAAAGTGCGGCTATAAAAGGGAAGGTATTTTAAGAAATTACATTAAAAGAAATGGTGAATATCGAGATGTAATTATCATGAGTCATATTGGTTAATAAAAGGTGAATTGTTGAGACAATCGAAAGACTGCCATCAAAATTTTATCCACAAAAAAGCTCAATTAAATCACCGAATATTCAGAAATCCATTTCTTCAAAAATAAGTTTTCAGGATCTTGATTTTTATGCAATTGAATATAATTTGTACTACAATAATGTCGAGCGTCAATAGTTAATCCAGCTATTTCATTCCAATTCACCCAATTACTACAAGGATCATAATCAATCAAAATGGATTCAAAGTAAGCAGCCCCCATTCTCCAATCCACATTTAAGGTATTGACCAAAAAATGGGAAGTGATTTTCCTACCTAACAAAGAAATATGACCAGTACTTTTAAGTTGATTCATATAGGCATTGACAATGGGTTCTTCAGTTTTACCATTTATCCAATCATTTAAAATATCAGTATTTTGGGAAAAGGATTTATTAAAGTTTTGCGTAATTCCTCCCTTTATGAATATAGAATTCAGGTGCTTTTTACCCATCAGTCTGAAAAAATCACGCACCATCAAATGCTGGATAATTTCATCCTTATTTTCCGATTCTTGAATTGCAAAATAAACTGTTTTTGGTGATAAACACCCTTGAGAAAGCCAAGGAGAGAAAAAGGAGCAAGATTTTAATTTTGAAAAACGCTCCACAAACATGTCTAATCTTTTCAAGCCTTCTTCTTCACCCCCTTTAAAACAAAATTCTTCTTTACAGTTAGTCTCTACTGTATTTTCCAAATTCAAATCAATCAAACTAGGAATTTCACCTAAATCAATATAATGTTCATAACTAGGAATTTCCTTTGGAACAGGCAGTGGTTTTCTAATATCCACAAATCTCCCCACTTCCTTATAAAATTGGCGAAAAGTATCAGGAGTATGTGTAATAGGGAAGGGTAAATCTTGGGTATAAAACAGCATTTTTCCCCTAGAATACCGCATTTCTTGTCCAATAGACCAAAGTGCGACTTCCAATCTATCTTGAACCAAAACTTCTTCTTGAGTACGTTCTCTATTGCAATACACCCATTTTGTTTTCAATCGTCTAGCTATCTTAAATATTTCTTCTTCAGGATTTCCAACTCTAACGATTAGGTTCACATTGAATTCAAGCAAAGCATTTCTAAGAGCGGTAACACTTTCAATTATAAATTTTGCCCTAAAACTATCTGTTTTTGGAATATTAAGATTTTCCAGTTGAATAAAAACACGAGGATCAAAAATATAGACAGGCACAATGAATTGATTCTGAGCAATTGCATCCACCAAAGCCTCATTATCGTGTAATCTTAAATCTTGTCTAAACCAAACAATCGCTTTATTCTCATTCATAGTACAAAGTTACGATTTTTTTAAATAAAATGGCTCTCTGGCCCTTCAAATTTATTTGAAGAAATTACAAATGTATAGACCGCAAAGAAGCAATCAAAATTATTTTTTATATGATAAAAATCCAATAAATTGGATTACGCCATGAAAGGCCCTTCAAATTTATTTGAAGAAATTACAAACGTATAGACCACAACGAAGCATCCAAAATTATTTTTTATTTGATAAAAATCCAATAAATTGGATTACGCCGTGAAAGGCCCTTCAAATTTATTTGAAGGAATCACAAATGTATTGACCACAACGAAGCATTCAAAATTATTTTTTATATGATAAAAATCCAATAAATTACGCCATGAAGAGCCCTTCAAATTTATTTGAGGAAGACCCATTTCCGCAAAACCCTGTCCATAGCTCCATAGGAGCGCCCTGTTTGTAGCACCATAGGTGCGTA
>CAMZLN010000237.1 GCA_947311465.1 uncultured Saprospiraceae bacterium | reverse complement strand
TTTCATACATGCTATGACGAAATGAATTTCATCGGACTTTGCCACGAATACATGGATGCTTTTCATTCATGCTTGACGAAATAAATTTCATCGGACTTGCCACGAATGCACGGATGCTTTTCATACATGCTTGACGAAATAAATTTCATCGGACTTGCCACGAATGCACGGATGATTTTCATACATGCTATGACGAAATGAATTTCATCGGACTGAAGGATTAAATAAAATTTATTTCATTTCAACCAAACAGTGTAGTATAAATATTACTTAGTTTTCAGAAAAATAATTCATAATTCTCCATTCCCAATTCTTAATTTTCAAAACATTCCCACGAATTTCTGAAAAATAATTGACATATTAGTGATTTTTGAAAAACTTACAACTATTTTTGTGCCATCTATACAAAACGAAGCATATTGAAAAATAATTCTATAATTCTTATTTTATTTTTATTTTCCTTGAATGGTTGGACTCAAACATCCTCCAACCCATTTCAGATTGGTACATCAAAGACTAAAAAAACGAAAGCTATTGCTCCCGTTTCAATAGTTAAAGATACGGCGTCCATAGATTCAGGAAATCCATTTGAGATTGATGGAAAACCAAAGCAATCAATTCTAGCTCCTGTGGAAGTTCAACAAAAAGTATTCTCTATAGACTCAGTAGAACATGAGACAGTTGAAAGCAACCCATTTTCTATTGATGGCGAGCAAAAAACGATAATTGACACAAATAAAACATCCAATCCATTTTCGATTGATTCTGACCACGAAATCATATCAAAACCCACGACAAGAGAGCCAATAGCCCAAAATAAGACGACTATACTAACCCCGAAGAAAAGCAATTTACTTTTTTATTTAATCACAGGAAGTTTATTTCTTTTCACACTTTTATTAACTGTATATCGATCCTATTTCAATAAAGTATATCAAACATTTTTAAGTTCCAACTTATTAAAAACTATATATCAAAAAGTAAGTAACAGTAATAACTATTCAGTTTTTATACTTTTATACTCAATTTTCTTCTTCAATTTAGCTCTTTTTGTCTACTTAGTTTGCATAAATTTCGGAATTTCAATTGCACCTACAGGATATACTTTCTTCATTATTTTATTGAGTATCATTTTATTTTTCACCATCAGGCACGTAGTATTAAATTTTTTAGGAAATATTTTTCCACTCAAAGAGAATATCGGACTTTACAGTTTTCTGATTATCAATTTCAATATTGGCATAGGAGTTGTATTACTACCATTGAACCTCTTTATAGCCTATGTTTCTCCAGAAATAGCAAGACTAATAATCTACGCAACTTTTGGGATATTAGTGCTATTCATAATGTACAAGTCAATTCGCGGATTAGATATTGCAAAAAAGGTAATAAGTTACCATAAACTACATTTTTTTCTTTACCTTTGCGCCATTGAAATTGCACCAATATTAATTTTGATAAAGTATTTATCAAAACTGGGGTATTAATTTTGTAAGTCAAATCAATAAATTGAATGTCAAATACAGGAAAAGTGGGGAATCAAACCTATCAGAAAATTAAAACAATTCTTGTTTCACAGCCTAAACCAACGCACTCAGCTTTTTTTAAATTAGAGGAGAAGTATGGTTTAAAAATAGATTGGAGACCGTTTATTCAAGTTGAGCCTGTAGATGTAAGAACATACAGAAAAACTCGGATTAAGCCAGATGAGTATTCTGCTATTATTTTTACAAGCAAGAATGCTATTGACCATTTTTTTAGAATGTGTGAAGAATTGAGAATGACAATGTCTCAAGACACAAAATATTTTTGTCTTTCAGAAGCTATTGCCAATTATCTTCAAAAGTTCATTATTTATAGAAAACGAAAAGTTTTGGTGGGTAAGCGAACTATTATGGACATGGATGCAGCATTTCAAAAACATAAAGATCAACTAAAATTTTTATTACCCTGTTCAAATCTTGGGAGTAAAATCGTTTCTAAATATCTGGATGACAATGGTTTTGACTGGACAAGTGCAATGATGTATCAAACGGTAAGTGCTGATTTATCTGATTTGGATAATGTAACTTATGATGTTTTGGTATTTTATAGCCCACTTGGATTACATTCTTTAATAGAAAATTTCCCTGAATTCAAGCAAAATAATACAAGGATTGCTGTTTATGGAAAATCGACATGTAATGCTGTAAAAGAATTAGGTTTTGATATCAATATCAAAGCTCCAGAACCAGATGTGCCATCAATGACTGTTGCATTAGAAAATTATCTAAAAATTTCAAATAAATAAATATCCAAGATTTTATAAATAAAATCAAAGAAAGGATTTCCAAAAAATTACCTGGTCATACTGCCCATATAAAAATGGCACATGGGCTACGGCATCGAAAATTTGAAGTAACATCTGAAATGATGGAAGCTGGAGTTATGCTACTTTTGTATCCTTTCCAAGGTGAATTGCATACTGTTTTTATCAAACGCACAGAAAACAAGCACGATAAACACAAAGGACAAATCAGTTTTCCAGGAGGTAAGGTTGATAGCTCAGATACTTCCATTGATGCAACTGCTCTCCGAGAATTAGAAGAAGAGATAGGAGTTCCGCCCACTCATATTCAAATTATTGGACAATTAAGTCCCTTGGTGATTCCAGTGAGTAATTTTTTAGTTAAGCCTGTCATTGGTTTCATTGAATCGAGACCACAATTCATTCCAGAAGTTTCTGAGGTAGCAGAAATTATTGAAGCACCTATCCATATTTTCAAAAATATTGAAACACCCCAATTAATTGATATTCCACTTGGAAATAAAATGAAATTTAAAAATGTCCCCTACTTTGATATTAATGGTCATGTTGTATGGGGTGCTACGGCGATGATTTTAGCGGAATTTTCGGAAATTGCTTTTCGATCATGAAACTACTTTTTTACATTCTTCCAAATAAAAGCCTAACTTTACCCCACAAATCAAAAAGGATTCAATAAAATTAACAGATGATAGAATTTATTCTAAATAATAATAAAATTAAAACGGACAAACCTAATGGTTCACTTCTAGTAGATTTTATTCGAGAACATCAACATTTAAAGGGTACAAAAATAGGTTGTCGTGAAGGGGATTGTGGTGCTTGTACTGTACTTGTTGGAGAATCAAAGAAAGGCAAAATGGAATATCAACAAATTCCTTCTTGCTTAACGCCAATGGGTAATATTTCAAACAAACATGTTGTCACTATCGAAGGATTGAATATGGAATCATTAAGTCCTGTTCAACAATCTTTTGTAGCTGAATCAGGCACACAATGTGGATTTTGCACCCCAGGTTTTGTGGTAGCCCTATCACAATACTGCTTGTCCCATAAGGCGTCAAATTACGACAATGCAATTGCTTCCATGAGTGGCAATATATGTAGATGCACAGGATACAAACCGATTGAAAAAACTGCTCTACACGTTACAAAAGCATTAAAAAACAAAGATACAGATCAAACCATCCAATGGTTAGTCGATCATAAATATATTCCTACTTATTTTAATGCCATTCCAAAACGACTTTCAGAACTTAAAAAAGAAATCAAGAAAGAGACTTCTGGAATTTTAGTGGGAGGTGGTACAGATTTATATGTTCAAAAACATGAGCATTTGATAGATTTAGAAGTGGATTTAATATCCGATCGTCCCGATTTAAAATACATTAAAATAGATGATTACACTTTTTATTTAGGAAGTGCTTTGACAGTGACTGACCTATTGGAATCCAAGGCGTTTTGCGGAATTTTTTCAAAGCTTTCCAAGCAAATGAAATTAATTTCATCTGCAATGATAAGAAATGTATCGACTCTTGCAGGAAATTTTGTAAATGCATCTCCCATCGGAGATATGACGGCATTTTTCATTGCCTTAAATGCTAGAATTATCCTTTCTAATCATAAAACCACGAGAACGATTCTTTTAAAAGATTTTTATAAAGGATATAAAGATTTAGATTTATCAAAAAATGAAATTCTTACTGAAATTCAAATTGATATTCCAAAAGTTAATGGACATTTCAATTTTGAAAAAGTCAGCAAAAGAACTCATCTTGACATTGCTAGTGTAAATTCTGCTGCCCTGATTATAGAAAAAAATGGCATCATTGAGAAAGCACATATTTCAGCGGGCGGAGTTGGTCCTATTCCCTTATATTTAGAAAAAACTTCTAATTACCTACAAGGAAAAGCACTCACAAAAGAAGTAATTATCGAAGCAAATGAAATTTTACAATCCGAAATTAGTCCAATAAGTGATATTCGTGGTAGTGAAAAATATAAAAGATTACTATTAAGACAATTGTTCTTTGCCCATTTCATTGAGTTGTTTCAAATAAATCTATTAGGATGAAAAAATTAAATTTTTCGAATAAAAATTTAAAAGGAACTATAAAATTAGATGGCTCCAAGAGTATAAGCAATCGGCTATTGGCCATTCAAGCACTTACTACTCAGGACTTTTCAATTGAAAACCTTTCTACGTCAAAGGATACAGTTACTTTTCAAAAAATAATGACAGCAATAAGGGATGGCGTCACCTTAGACTGTGGACATGCTGGAACAACATTTCGTTTTATGACTTCTATTTTAGCATTTAAGAAAGGAAGTCAAATTTTGACAGGAAGTAAGCGTATGCAAGAGCGCCCCATAGGAGTTTTGGTTGATGCACTTAGAGAATTAGGTGCAGATATTATTTATTTAAAAAATGAAGGTTATCCACCATTAAAAATCAGTAATCCAAAGTCCGTCGATAATTATAAACTAACGATTCAATCCAATATCAGCAGTCAATATATTTCAGCTCTACTGATGTTGGCTCCCACTTTGCCTAAGGGGTTAATTTTGACGCTTGACGGAGCAATGGTTTCACGTTCTTATATTGAAATGACTTTAAAAATCATGTCTCAATTTGGGATTTCATATCAATGGATTGAAAATACAATTACAATTTTACCGCAGGATTATATTGGAAAACCAATGCAAGTTGAAGCAGATTGGTCCGCTGCATCCTATTACTATTCCTTGGCAGCCTTTTCAGATACATCTGAAATAAATTTAGAAGGATTATTTCAAAATAGCGTACAAGGAGATTCTGTCATGGTTGATATCATGTCAAAATTAAATATAAAAACAACTTTTACTAAAAAAGGAATCTTGATTTCCAAACCAAAAAATAATCCATTACCCGAAGTGTTAGAATGGGATTTCATCAATTGCCCTGACATTGCTCAAACGGTAATTGTGATCTGTGGCGGGCTTGGTATAGTAGGCATGTTTACAGGACTTGAGACTTTAAAAATAAAAGAAACGGACAGAATTCAAGCTTTAAAAGACGAGTTATTAAAGATTCAAGTATTTTTTATGGAATTGCCTGGTCGTTTGTCTAAGACATCAAATGCAATCAATTATCTAGTTGAAGGGAAAGCGGTTTTAGATCAACCCATTTTTTCAACTTACAATGATCACCGCATGGCAATGGCGTTTGCGCCGTTAGCACTTTTGGGTGAAATTGAGATTGAAAATCCAGATGTGGTTGTCAAATCCTATTCAAAATTTTGGGATGATTTGGAGATAGTAAGGCAAAATAAATAATAAATAAACAATAAACATGATACTAGTCCAATAGAAAAATTTGATAAAAAAACTATTCTAATATGCCTGCCGGCGGCTTTCTTTTTGTCATTGCCCTACCAAAATGGTAGGCAGGCACAAAAAGAAACAAAAAACTCTAGGCAAAAAAACTCCTCCGTCAAACAGTTTTTGCCCTGCCACGCTCACTTTCTAAGGACATTATAA